>NZ_JBFAKM010000032.1:87797-92325 GCF_040655695.1 Polymorphospora sp. NPDC050346
ACTGTTTGGGTCGGTTTTGTTGTTCAACCCGGGGGTTAGCGCGGGGTCGTGGGGCGGGGTGGGGGTGGGGGGGGGGGGGGGGGGGCCCGGTGGGGGGCCGCCCGGCCGACGCGCGCGACCGCCGACCCCGGTCGCCGGGCGTGAGCGGTCGCCGGGAGCGTCAGTGTGCGAGCCGGTCCTGCCCGATGCGTTGAAGTGCCTGCGCGGCACGGTCCCGCTCGTCGTGGTCGCCGGTGTCGGTGGCGATGGCCAGGGCCAGCCGGTGCCGCTCACGGGCCTCGTTGTCGCGGTGCATGGCGTGCAACGCCTCGCCCATCGCGTTCAGGACGCTCGCCTCGCCGTAGCGGTGCCGCATCCCGCGGAAGATCTCCAGCGCCTCCTCGAAGTGAACGATCGATTCCCGGTGTCGGCCCTGCCGGCTCAACGCGGTGCCGAGGTTGCTCAACGCCGTCGCCTCGCCGTCGCGGTGTTCGATCTCCCGGAAGAGTCGCAGGGCCGCACGCAGGTGCCCGGCGGCGACGGCACCCTCGCCGAGCATGTTGTGGATCTCGCCGAGGTTCGTCAGCGCGATCGCCTGACCGGCGCGTTCGCCCAGCGTGGCGAAGAGGTCGTGAGCCGCCCGGAACCGTTGTGCCGCCGGCCCGTGCCGGCCGATGGAGGATTCGAGGTTGCCGAGGTTGGTCAGGGCCGACGCCTGCCCGAAGAGATCGTCGATCTCCTGGTAGAGCGCGATGGCCTCGCCGTGGCGGGCGATCGAGGAGGCGAAGTCACCGAGCCGTTCCTCGATGATGCCGAGATTGGACAGGGCCCGGGCCCGGCCGTGCCGGTTGTCGGTACGGCCGTACAGCGCCAGCGCCTGCCGGAGTTGCGCGGTCGCGGCGGGGTAGCGGCCGAGCAGGCGTTGGATGACTCCGGCGTTGGTGCGAAGGTGCGCCTCGGCGACGACGTCGCCCATCGCCCGGGCGGCCTGGACGGCGTGGTCGTGGATCGGCACCGCTTCGACGCCGTGGCCCGCCTCGAGGTAGCGGTAGAGGGCCGCGGCGAGGTGGACGGCATGTTCCGGCCGCCCGTTGCGCAGGGCGATCTGGCACACCGTGGCGAACGACGGCAGTTCGGCGTCCAGCCACGACAGTGCCGTGGCCGGTGACATCGGTGCGCCGTCGGGTTTGAGGGCGAGTCCGGCATGCCGCCAGCTCGCGCTCCACCCCGGATACAGGACGTCGCTGGCGGCGATGGCGGTCGCGACGTAGTGCCCGAGCAGCCGGTCGACGGCGGCGGCCCGCTCGGCCCCGCCGTCGACCGCCAGGCTCAGCTCGCCGGCATAGGCGCGCAGCAGATCGTGCGGCGCGTACCGTCCGAGCGGGTCGCAGCGCAGCAGGTGCGCGCTGGTCAGCCGGTGCAGGAGCCGCGCCGCGGCGATCTCGTCGACGTCGCCGAGCGCGGCGGCGCAGGCGAGGGTGGCGGCGGCGGGGGTCAGGCTCAGCAGGCGGAACAGGCGTTGCGTCTCGGCGTCCAGCCGCTGGTAGGAGCAGCCGAAGACCTGCCGGATCGCGGTGCCGCCGCCCGGGTCCAGCAGGTCCAGGGGACCGGCCCGGTGCAACTGCGACACGATCCCGGACAGCGGCAGGTGTGCCTGCGCGCCGGCGTACTCGGCGGCCAGGCGCAGGGCGAGGGGGAGCCGGGCGCAGACGGCGGCCAGCGAGTCGACGCTGTCCGGTTCGGTGCCTGCCCGCTGACCCACCAGTCTGGCGAGCAGGTCGACGGCGTCCGACGGCGGGAGCAGGTCGAGCGCGATGCGGCGGGCGCCGTGCAGGGCGACCAACGCCGCCAGGCTGTCCCGGCTGGTGATCATCACGAGGGTGTCGTGGCTGCCGGGCAGCAGCGGGCCGACCTGCTCGGCGGAGGCCGCGTTGTCCAGCAGGACGAGCAGCCGGCGGCCGTCGGTCTCGGTCCGCCAGCGGGCGGCGCGCGACTGCGGGTCGGCCGGGATCTCCTGGTCGGGTACCGCGACGGCGGTGAGCAGGCGGCCCAGCGCCTCGTGGGGCGGCGTGGCCTGTTCCGGGTCGTCGCCGCGCAGGTCGAGGTAGATCTGGCCGTCGGGGAAACGGTCCCGGTGGAGGTGCCCCCAGTGCACGGCGAGCGCGGTCTTGCCCACCCCGGCCGTGCCGCAGACCATGACGATTCCGCAGCTGCGGGTCCCGTACGCGGCGTCGAGCAGGACGAGTTCGTCGGCCCGGCCGACGAAGTCGGGAACCGGTGCCGGAAGCTGACGCGGGGTCCTCGAACCGGGGAGGGGCACCGTCTCCTCGACCAGATCGCGGTGGGCCCGGGACAGGTCCGGCCCCGGGTCCACGCCCAGCTCGTCGGCGAGGGTACGTCGGGTCGTCTCGTAGCGTTCGAACGCGAGCGTTCGTTGTCCGGTGGCCTGGTACGCCCTGATCAGGGCGGCCTGCACCGTCTCGTCGAGCGGCTGGGCGGCACCTTCCAGTGTCAGCGCGGCGACGATCTCCGCGGCGTTGCCGGTGCGCAGCATCAGGTGCCAGTAGGACAGTTGGACCCGGCGCCGCTCCGCCTTGAGGGCCGAGACCTCCGGGTGGCTCTCCAGCGCCGGTACGTCGCAGAGCGGATCGTCCTCCCACAGCCGCAACGCCTCGCGCAGCAGCGCCATCGCGCCGGCCGTGTCGCCGTCGCTCTCGGCCGCCCGGGCGGCGTACGCCAACCGGCGGAAGCGGCGCAGGTCCAGGGCGTCTTCGGGTAGCCGCAGCAGGTATCCGTCGCCGACGGTCGCCAGCACCCCGTCCTGGCCGCGTGGGCTGCGCTTCGGGTCCAGCAGCCGGCGCAGGTGCTTGGCGTGGGTGTGCAGGACGTTGACGGCGCTCGGCGGCGGTCGCTCGCCCCACAGCGATTCGATCAGCTCGCGCCGGGTGGTCAGCCGTCCGGCGTTGAGTGCCAGGACGCCGAGCACGAGGCGGCGCGCGGGCGGGCCGGTGTCCTGTTCGCGATCACCGTGCCACACGCGTAGGCGGCCGAGTACCTGGATCGCCAACACTGCCGACAGTGTAGTGGTGGGCATCGATTCCTGGATAGCGGTTGCCTGCGCTTCGCACCCCTGACTCCAGGGGGAGGACGCGCCTTTGCGGTAAGGGCTTGAATTCGGTGCCACCGTACGGCTGCCCGAGGGAACCACGTTCGTCCGCGTCGCCACCCGGCAGGTCGTCACCAACGTCATGTGACGCCGGCCCGGCAGGCGGTGCCGGTGTGCCCGCACGGCGCACCTTCGGGGCGCCGGTGCCGATTCTCGCCAGCGGCCGTCGGATCAGCGGAGGTAGAGGACGACCACCGCGATCGAGACCAAGCCGAAGACGGCCGCTGGCAACATTTTGGCCGCGGGATCACCGGCACGTAGGTGGACGATGACCGCTCCGGCCATCATGAGCGTGAATCCGATCGCCGCGGCCACGCCGATGGGTCTCCAGATCAGGCCGAGGCCGAGGGCCGCCGCGCCGAGGATCTGCAGAACTCCCAGCGCCCGGTAGTTCCGGGCGGAGAAGCCGAGGTGTTTGCCGTGCTCGATGGCGCTCGGCTGCCCGGTGGCCTTGGGCAGGCCGGTGAACAGGAACGCCACCGCGAGGATGACGGCGAGGGTGTTGGCCATGTTTTTCCAGATCGCCTTTCGGATGCGTGTCGGGCCCTCTCGCGGGGCGGCGACAGGTGGGAGATCGGTCGCCGTCACCCGTCCAGGGTGATCCGGTAGCGTCGTACCGGGACGTTCCCGGTGTCGCGGATGCCCTCCAGTACGCCGCCGTTGCGTTCGATCGTGCGGGCCGAGCCCGCGTTGTCCGCGAGGCAGACTACGAGGACGGCGTCCAGGTCCAGGGCGCGGGCCTCGCCGAGCATCTCGCCCAGCGCCCAGGTCGCCAGGCCACGGCGGCGTGCGGACGGACGTACGCCGTAGCCGATGTGCCCGGTGTCGTCGTTGAACCCGTGCCGCAGGGCGATGGCCCCGAGCACCTCGCCGTCCTCGACGATCCAGCGGGGCGAGCCGTGTGGTTCGTCGGGGCAGGGATCGCCGGCCGGGTGGGTCAGTCGGACCCGTCGGTGCACCCAGGTGGCGAAGCCGGCGGCTGAGTCGACATCGTCGTCCGTGCCCAGGCCGAAGCCGTCCTCGTGGACGCCGGGACCCCAGTCGTCGCGGCACCGTAGGAAGGCGGCGTGCAGGCGGGTGGTGGGCGGGACCAGTTCGGGCATGGGGTGATCCTGCCGTGGCGGTCGGGGGCGCGGCCAGCGTCGCCCCGGGGACGGGTCCGGCAATCGTGGGTGGCCGGACACCGGATGTTGGCCTCGCCGTCCACCACAGGTCAACGAACGTGCGTAGGCAGAGCAGGCCAGAACTGCCCATACCCTCGACGGAGCATTGATGCCTCTCCCCACATCGGCCGCCCGGCGTACCCGGGAATCCATGCCGGCCCGCACCGCGCCCACGATGTCGGTGTCGAGCCGGTCCCCGACGACCAGCGGCCGGCTCGAA
>NZ_JBFAKM010000032.1:92335-94847 GCF_040655695.1 Polymorphospora sp. NPDC050346
GCGCCCCCCGCCCGGCCGGGCCCGCCCGCGGCCGCGGCTGCCCTCGGGCTCGTCGCGCTGCCGGCGCTGGTCGCGCTGGCGCCGGCCGCCCAGGCGGTGCCGCCGCTCGGTGCCGCCCGCGCCACCGACGCCCCGGCCTTCCAGCGTCTCGCCACCGTGCCGGCCTACCTCAACAGTTCGATCGACGACGAGGCCGTCGCCGAGATCAGCGCGGTGAGCGCCGACGGCAACACCGTCATCTCCACCGACAGCGCCGGCCGGCGGGTCGGCTTCATGGACATCAGCGACCCGGCCAACCCCCAGCCCGTTGGCGTATTCGACCTGCCGGGCGAGCCGACCTCGGTCGGCGTACACAAGGGGTTCGTCCTCGTCGCGGTGAACACCGGCGAGAGTTTCACCGACCCGTCCGGGGTGCTGGTCGTGCTCGACCTCGCCTCCCGCCAGGTGGTACGGGAGATCGACCTCGGCGGCCAGCCGGACTCCGTCGCGGTGGCGCCGAGCGGCAGGTACGCCGCGATCGCCATCGAGAACGAGCGCGACGAGGACCTGAACGACGGCGAGATCCCGCAGTTGCCGGCCGGGTGGCTGACGGTCGTCGACCTGTCCGACGACGTCGCCGCGTGGGAGCTGTCGAAGGTCGAACTGACCGGCCTCGCCGAGGTCGCGCCCGGCGACCCGGAACCCGAGTACGTGTCGATCAACGGGCGGGACGAGGCCGTCGTCACCCTCCAGGAGAACAACCACCTGGTGGTCGTCGACCTGGCCGGCAAGGAGGTCGTGCGGGACGTCTCCGCCGGATCCGTCGAGCTGTCCGGTGTGGACACGGTCGAGGACGGCAGCATCGTCTTCGACGACGCCGTCACCGTGCCCCGCGAGCCCGACGGGGTCGCCTGGATCAGCGACACCATGTTCGCCACCGCCAACGAGGGCGACTACCGGGGCGGTTCGCGCGGCTTCACGATCTGGGGCGCCGACGGCCGGGTCGTCTACGACGCCGGCAACTCGTTCGACCGGCTCGCCGCCGCGCACGGCCTCTACCCGGAGGGCCGCTCCGACGCCAAGGGCAGCGAGCCCGAGGGGATCGCCTTCGGCAGCTTCGACGGCCGGCCGTACCTGTTCGTCGCCTCGGAGCGGGGCAACTTCGTCGCCGTGTACGACGTCACCGACCCGGCCGCACCGGCGTTCTTGCAGCTCCTGCCGACCACCAACGGTCCGGAGGGGGTGACCACCGTCGCGTCGCGCGGGCTGCTCGTCGTGTCCAGCGAGGAGGACCTGCCCGACGACGGTATCCGCGCCTCGGTGCAGATCTACCGGATCGGGCAGGCCGGTGCGTTCCCCTCGATCCGGTCGGCGTACGAGCCCGGCCAGCAGACGGCCCCGATCACCTGGGGTGCCCTGTCCGGCCTCAGCGCCGTGCCGGGCCAGCCCGACAAGCTGGTCGCCGTCAACGACAACGTCTACACCCCGACCCGGCTGCTGACCATCGACGTCGCCCGGACCCCGGCCTTGATCGAGAAGGAACTGACCGTCACCAAGGACGGCGCGCCGGTCGGCTACGACGCCGAAGGGGTCGCGGCCCGTGCCGGGGGCGGCTACTGGATCGCCGTCGAGGGCGCCCCGGCGTCGGACGACGACCCGGCCACCCCGAACCTGCTCGTCCGCGTCGACGACGCCGGCGCGGTGCGGGACGAGGTACCGCTGCCCGCCGACGTCGCCGCCGCCGTCGGCGGCAACGGGCTGGAGGGTGTCGCGGTGACCGGTGCCGAGGGCGCCGAGCAGGTCTGGGTCGCCGTACAGCGGGAACTTAAGGGCGACCCGGCCGGCACCGTGCGGATCGGCCGGTACTTGGTTGCCGACGGGAGCTGGGCGTGGCTGTCGTACCAGCTCGACGCGGCGCCGGCCGGCGGCTGGGTCGGCCTGTCGGAGCTGGTGGCCGTCGACGACGACACGTTCGCGGTCGTGGAGCGGGACAACCGTCGCGGCCCCGCCGCGACGGTCAAGAAGGTGTACGCCTTCGACGTGCCGGACGGGTTCGGTGCCGGCGACGACAGGCCGGCGGTGACCAAGCGGCTCGCCGTCGACCTGCTGCCGCTGCTGCGGGCCGACAACGGCTGGGTGCAGGACAAGGTCGAGGGGATGGCGATCGCCGGCAACGGCCAGGTGTACGTGGTGACCGACAACGACGGCCTCGACGACGCCACCGGTGAGACGGTGTTCCTGCGGCTGGGCAAGGCCACCGACGTCTTCGGTGCCGACGGCGGTGGCGGCGGTGGCCTGCCGGTGACCGGTGCGCCGGCCGTCGCGCTCGCCGGTGCCGGCGTACTCATCGCGGCCGGCGGGATCCTCGCGGTGGTGCGGGCCCGGCGTAACCGCATCCGTTTCACCGCCTGACCGGTGCGGCCGTCGCCCCCGCCGCTCCGGCGACGTCATCGCGCACTACGGCGGCACGACCAGCGAGACGACGAACTCCGACGCCGAAGGCCGGCTGGTCCTCGCCGACGCCATCGCGTAC
>NZ_JBFAKM010000033.1:0-43218 GCF_040655695.1 Polymorphospora sp. NPDC050346
GGTGCTCGCCACCGACGGCGGGGCCGTACCGTACCGGGCGCGGGTCAGCCGTCGGGGCGCCGCTTGCGGCGCTCGTTGAAGTCACGGGACCGCCGGTCAGCGGGTCGGTGCCGACGCCTCGAGCCAGTCCGCGTAACGGGTCCGGCCGAGCAGGGCGCCGTCTCCGGCGGTGAGCGATCCGTCGTCGAGGCGGGTGCCGAAGTAGTGGGCCTCGGGGTCGGTGGTCACCTGGGCCGCGTCCCCTTCGAGCCGCCCGGCGAGCAGGAGCCGGCGGACGAGTTCGTCGAGTCCCACCCGGTCCGGGCCGGCCACCTCGACGGTGCCGCCGACCGGCGGGCCGACCGTGGCGTCGGCGAGGGCGTCGACCACGTCGTCGGCCGCCACGGGCTGGAGCAGGGCCGGGGACAGGCGGAAGGTGTCCCCGTCGGCGCCGGCCCGGGCGATGCTGGGGATGAACTCGAAGAACTGCGTCGCGCGGACGATCGTGTACGGCACCGGTCCGCCCTTGACCAGTTCCTCCTGGGCGACCTTGGCCCGCAGGTAGCCGCTGTCGGGCAGCCGGTCGGCGCCGACGATGGACAGTGCGACGTGGTGGCCGACTCCGGCGGCGACCTCGGCGGCGAGGAGGTTGCCGGTGGAGGCGCGGAAGAACTCCAGCACCGCGGTGTCCTCGAAGGACGGCGAGTTCGTCACGTCGACGACGACCCGGGCGCCGGCCAGCACCTCGGGCAGTCCCTTGCCCGTGACGCTGTCGACGCCGGAGGCGGGCGACGCCGGAACGGCCTCGTGGCCGCGTTCGCGGAGCGTGTCGACGAGCTTGCCGCCGATGAGCCCGCTGCCGCCGATGACCACGATCTTCATGGCTGACCCCTCTCGTACCTAACTCGGACATCTGATATCCGAGATGCTACTCGGACACCTGCTGTCCGAGTCAAGTAGGGTGGGGGTGTGAAGATGTCCGGTGGCGTCGAGTGGGCGCTGCACTGCTGCGTCGTACTGACCGCGGCGCAGCGGCCCGTGCCCGCCGCCCGGCTGGCCGAGCTGCACGACGTCTCGGCCAGCTACCTGGCCAAGCAGTTGCAGAGCCTGTCCCGCGCCGACCTGGTGCGCTCCGTCCAGGGCCACGCCGGCGGCTACGTGCTCACCCGGCCGGCGGAGCAGATCACGGTGCTCGACGTCGTCGAGGCCGTCGACGGCGCCAAGCCGGCGTTCGTGTGCACCGAGATCCGGCAGCGTGGCCCGCTGGCCACCCCGGCCGAGGCGTGCACGACACCGTGCGCGATCTCCCGCGCGATGGCCACGGCCGATGCCGCCTGGCGTGCCTCGCTGCGGGCGGTGACGATCGCCGACCTCGCCCGGAGCGTCACCGACGACTTCGGCCCCGGGACCCTCGCCGGGGTGGGCGCCTGGCTGTCCGCGCCGGACGACCCGGCCTGAGTTCGGGTGTCCCGCGCGGCCGTCGTCGCCGGTGCGGATCCCGGGGCAGGTTGGTGTCGGGGTCCACAGCGAATTCGGCGTGACCACAGCGAATTCGCTGTGGGGCAAAACAGCGATACCCCGTCCCTACGGCGGCCGGCGGCCGGCGGGTGGCCCTTCAGACCCGGCACACCGGACGTCCCAAAGACCGGACGGCGACAGTAACATCAACATCCATCTCTGGCCCTGTCGCTCCGTCCGAAGGAACACCCCTCCATGACGAGCAAGCCCGCCCGTACCCTCGCCGCCGCGTTCCTGGCCCTCGCCACCGCCGCCACGTCGGCGCTCGCCGCCGTGGCCGCCACCGCGGTCGTCGCCACCCCGGCCCACGCCGCCGGCCCGCAACCCCACTTCCAGCTCCCGTTCCCCTGCGGTGAGACCTGGCGGCTGGCCACCTACTACGGCCACGACGACTACGACATCGACATGACCTTCACCGGGGCCGGCAGCAGTGGCCGGCCGATCCTCGCCTCGTACGGCGGCACGGTCACCTTCGCCGGCTGGGGCAGCAGCGCCGGCTGGCACGTCGTGATCGACCACGGCGGCGGCTGGCAGACCCGCTACATGCACATGATCGAGCGGCCGCCGGTCGCCGCCGGCCAGTGGGTGGCGACCGGCCAGGGGATCGGCCGGGTCGGCAGCACCGGCAACTCGACCGGCCCGCACCTGCACTACGAGCAGATCCGCGACGGGGTCCGCAGCGAGGCGTGGTTCAACGGGGTCCCCTCCGGCATCACCTCCGACGGCAGCCCGCACACCGGGCCGCTGTACGTCTCCGGCCCCGTCTCGGCACCCCGCAACGTCACCAGCAACAACTGCGGCACCACGGCCCGCCAGGTCTGGGAGGCGGCCAGCAACGCCGGATGGCGGGCCCTGCCGGTCAGCGGCAGCGCCGGCTCGGTCACCGGGTCGGCGACCGCCGCCATCACCCTCGGCGGCACCAAGCTGATCTACACCGTCAACAACGGCAACGTCTACGAGGCGGCCAGCAACACCGGCTGGCGCAACCTGTGGACCGGGATCTCCGGCGTCAGCGGCAACGCCCTGGCCGCGATCACGGTCGACGGCGTCAAGTACGTCTACACCGTCGCCGGCGGAAACGTCTACGAGGCGTCCAGCGCCAACGGCTGGCGCAACCTGTGGACCGGGATCTCCGGCGTCAGCGGCAACGCGCTCGCCGCGATCAACGTGAACGGCGTCAAGTACGTCTACACCGTCGCCGGCGGGACGGTGCACGAGGCGTCCAGCGCGAACGGCTGGCGCAACCTGAACTCCGGGATCTCCGGCGTGAGCGCGAGCGCGCTGGCGGCCTTGAACGTGGGTGGGGTGAAGCACGTCTACACGGTCGTCGGCGGGATGGTGCACGGGGCGGCGAGCAACAACGGCTGGCGCAACCTCAACTCCGGGATCGGCGGGGTGAGCGGGAGCGCGCTGGCGGCGCTGAACGTGGGTGGGGTCAAGCACGTCTACACGGTCGTCGGCGGGATGGTGCACGAGGCGGCGAGCAACAACGGCTGGCGCAACCTCAACTCCGGCGTCGGCGGCTCGGCCGTCTCCGCGACCACCCTCGACGGGGTGAAGATCCTCTACACGATCTGACCGTGCCCGCCCGGCCGGCCCGGCACCGGGCCGGCCACGGCACGGCTCCAGGGCCGGCCACAGCCGGCGAGACCGGCTACGCGGGAAGGTCCGCGGCGGCGGTGCTGGACCGGGCGGTCAGCGCCGGGGCGAGCAGCGTCGCGTCCGGTACGGCCGTGCCGGCGAGCTTGCGCATGAGCAGCGACACCGCGTTGCGGCCCACCTCCTCGGCCGGGATCGGCACCGACGCCAGAGCCGGGCGGGTGCGTTCGGCGACCTGGTCGGGGCAGATCGCGACCACCGACACGTCGCGGGGGACCCGCCGGTCGAGCATCGGCAGGACCGCCATCACGTGGTCGACCGCCGCCTCGTTGTGCACCACGATCCCGGTCAGTGCCGGGTCGTCGCCGAACAGGTCGACGAGCGCCTCCCGTACGGCGGGGTAGTGCTCCTCGCACGGTCGGGCCACGGCCGCGACGCCGTGGGCGGCGGCGGTCTCCAGGAAGCCGGCCCGGGTGCGGTGGGCGAAGCCGGTGTCGCGTTCGTAGACGACGCCGGGGGCGCCGAGCAGGGCGAGCCGGCGGTGGCCCAGCCGCACCAGGTGCTCGACGCATAGCGCGCCGGCCCGGTGGAAGTCGAGGTCGACGCAGGTGAGGCCGCGCGCGTCGGCGGGGAAGCCGATCAGGACGCTGGGCCGGCCCAGTTCGCGCAGCACCGGGACCCGGGGGTCGGTCATCTCCACGTCCATCACGATGACGCCGTCGACCATCGCGCTGGCGGCGATGCGGCGCAGCCCGGCCGGCCCCTCGTCGGCGGTCATCAGCAGCACGTCGTGATCGAACTCGCGGGCGCCGGTGACCACCGCGGTCACCAGTTGCATCAGCACCGGCAGGTGCATGCCGGTGCGCAGCGGCAGCACCAGCGCGATCACGTTGGCCCGCCGGCTGGCCAGCGCCCGGGCCCCGGCGTTCGGGTGGTAGCCGAGCGCGCTGATGCTGCTCAGCACCCGTTCCCGGGTAGTGGCGGAGATGGCCCGCTTGCCGGACAGGACGTAGGAGACGGTGCTGACGGCGACCCCGGCGTGCCGGGCCACATCGGTGATGGTGACCAGGTCGGCGGGTTTGGGTGCCGTGGCGGCGGGATCTGACGAGGTCACTGTGCGCCCGTACCCTTTCCGGCCGGATCCGGGGCGCCCCCGGCGAACGCCAACGTGCTCACCGTAGCGCCCGGCGAGCCGAGGGTGAGGTAGAGGTCGTGGACACCGGCCGCCCCGGTCAGCGCGGCGGTGACCTCGGTCCAGCTGTGCCGGGTGCCGGTGGCGGGCACCTCGAACACCGCGGCGACGGGGCCGGACAGCGGGTCGCGCAGGCGCAGTTCGACGCGGGCACCGCCGGCGGGGGCGGCGGCCCGCAGGGTGGCGGACCGGACCCCGGCCCCGATCTCGACGTCTTCGAAGGCCAGCCAGGCACCGGCGCGTACGGCGGTGGCCGCGTCGCCGTGCTCCGGCCCCTCGTCGGTGAGCACCGTCGCGTACTCGCCGTCCCGGCCGGCCGCCCGTACCGGCGCCGCCGCCGGGTCGCGGGGCGTGACGACGTCGCCGTGCACGGTCAGCGTGGCCGTCGCGGTGAGGTCGACGCAGGAGCGGCCGACGGCCACCGTGTGCCGGGCCGACTCGACGACCGGCCGCCCCGACGACACGTCGAAGAAGGCGAGGTCGGCGGCGCGCAGCGGCAGGCTGACGGTCACCCGCTCGCCGGGGGCGAGCCGGACCCGGCGGAAGCCGCGCAGTTGACGCAGCGGCTGCTTCACCCGGGACCGCCGCTGCCGGGTGTAGAACTGCACGACCTCCTCGCCGGGGCGGTCGCCGACGTTGACGACGTCGACGCTGATCTCGACCTGCCCGTCGGCGTCGACCGTGTCGGTGCTCAGTCGCAGGTCGCGGTGCGCGAACCGGGTGTAGCCGAGGCCGTGCCCGAACGGGTAGAGCGGCGTGCCGCGGAAGTAGAGGTAGGTCGCGTCCGAGCCGATGATGTCGTAGTCGAGCAGGTCGGGCAGGTCGGCGTCGGAGCGGTACCAGGTCTGCGGGAGGCGACCGGTCGGTTCGACCGGCTCCCCGTCCGGGGTGCCGCCGAGCAGCACGTCGGCCAGCGCCGACCCGTACTCCTGGCCGCCGTGCGCGGTCCACAGCACGGCCGGCAGGTGGTCGTGCGCCCAGCCGACCGCGTACGGGTAGCTGCTGGTCAACACGAGCACGGTGCGCGGGTTGGCGGCGTGGACCGCGCGCAGCAGCGCCTCCTGCGTCGGCGGGAGGGCGAGGTCGGCGCGGTCCTCGGTCTCCCGGCCGCCGACCATCGGGTGGTTGCCGAGCACGACCACGGCCACGTCGGCGGCGCGGGCGGCCGCGGCGGCCGCCTCGATCCCGTCGGTGACCAGGTCGACGACGAACGCGGTGGCCTCTTCCGGGGTCGCCGCGTCGACCCGCAGCGTACCGTCGTCACCGGCGCGCACGTAGCGGTCGTCGGCCACGTGGCGCAGCAGCGTGCCGGTGCCGCACCGGACCGGTTCGAACGTCTCGCGCACGATCCACTCACCGGGGCCGGGCCGGTCGTCGACCAGCGCACCGGTCTCGTCGGCGCGTACGTAACGGCCGCTGTCGACGGCCCGCAGCGTCACCGTGCCGGCACCCCAGTCGACCACGTCGAACTCGGTGCCGGTGGTGCCGTCGCCGACCCGCAGCGGCTCACCGGCCGGCCCGGCCTGCACCGGTCCGGCGGTCGTCGACAGCGTGATCCGGTCGACGCCCTCGGCGAACCGTACGGCGTCGGCGCCGAGCCGGTCGGCGAGCCCGGCGCGGGCGGTGACCGCGTACGGCAGGGTGCCGCTGTACCAGTCGGCCAGGACGGTGTCGCCGAGCGGGCCCAGTACCGCGACCGTCTGCTGTGGACGCAGCGGGAGCAGCCCGTCGGGGTTCTTCAGCAGTACGGTGCCCCGGCGGGCCGACTCGCGGGCGAGCCGCTGGTGGTCGGTGCAGTTGACGACGTCGGCGGTGGTGGCGGCGTACGGGTTGCCGGCCGGCGGGTCGAACTCGCCGAGCCGCATCCGGACCGCCAGGATGTGCCGGACGGCGGTGTCGACGTCGGCCTCGTCGATCAGCCCGCGCTCCAGCGCCTCGGTGATCCGCTCGACGGTCGGACCGCTGCGGTCGTCGTCCTCGGTGAAGCAGTCGATGCCGGCCCGCAGGGCGGCGCCGAAGCCGGTGACGTGGTCGGGGTGGTATTTCTGGCTGGCGGCGATGTTGGTGACGGCGCCGGCGTCGCCGACGACGAGGATGTCGTCGGCCGTCCAGGTGCGCAGTTCACCGGCGATCAGCGGGCTGAGGTGGGCGGGCCGGCCGTTGACCAGGTTGTAGGAGGCCATCACGGCGACCGCCGCCCCGGCCGCGATCGGGGCCCGGAACGCGGGCAGTTCGTACTCGTGCAGCACCCGCGGCGGCAGGTCGCTGGAGGTGCGGTCGCGGTCGGTCTCGTTGTTGTAGCCGAGGAAGTGCTTCAGGGTCGGGGCGGTACGCAGGTAGACGGGGTGGTCGCCGCGCAGCCCGGCCGCGTAGGCGGTGCCGAGCAGTCCGGTCAGCCACGGGTCCTCGGCGTATCCCTCCTCGTTGCGGCCCCAGCGCGGGTCGCGCAGCGGGTTCACGACCGGGGCCCAGACGTTGAGGCCGACGGCGTCGGGGTCCTTGTGGTGGAAGGCGCGCACCTCCTCGCCGACCGCCGCGCCGACCCGGCGTACGAGGTCGGGGTCCCAGCTCGCGCCCAGGCCGACGGCCTGCGGGAAGGCGGTGGCCGGGCCGAGCCAGGCGACGCCGTGCAGGGCCTCGGTGCCGGTGCGGAACCCGCCGACACCGAGCCGGGGGACGGGGGCCTGGTTCTGGTGCAGCAGGGCGATCTTCTCGGCACCGCTCAGCCGGGAGAGCAGGTCGGCCACCCGGTCCGGCGTCGGCAGGTCGGGGTCTCGGAAGGTGCCGGGTGCCGTGTCGTCCATGGTGGTGCTCTCCTCGGCCTGCGATCCCACGTCGAACATTCGAAGCGCTTCGACAATGATCCGGAAAGTGCTCCGCCGAACACGCGGTTACACACGTGTTTCGAACGGAGCACTCTGAGGCTGACACCGGGCGTCGGCCCAGTCAAGAGAACCGGGACGAATCCCGATGTCAGGGAACGGCGGGCAGGTGCCCGGCCTCCACCCGGTCGAGCGCCCGGGCCGCGCCACCCACCGCGGCGGCGCCCGCGCCCAGGGTGGACACCGCGACCCGGCACGCGTCCGGGGTGGACACCCGGGCCCGCACCTCGGCCTCGGCGGCGGGCAGCAGCCACGGCGCGAGCGGCACGAACGACCCGCCGAGCAGCACCACCCGCGGGTCGAGGAGGTCGGCCAGGGTGGCGACGGCGTGGCCGAGCCGGCGGCCCGCCTCGGCGAGCGCCCCGGTCACGGTCGCGTCGCCGGCCCCGGCCAGCGCGACGATCCGCTCGATCTCCGGGGCGTAGTCGACGACCGGGCCGTCCGCCCCGGTGTCCGGCAGCGCCCGGCGGACCAGGGCCGGCAGCCCGACGTACGCGTCCAGGCAGCCGCGCCGGCCGCAGCCACACTCCGGGCCGGCCGGGTCGAGTTGCAGGTGGCCGATCTGCCCGGCCCGGCCGTGCCCGCCGCGCAGCGGCCGGCCGTCGACGATGATCCCGGCGCCGACGCCGACGCCGCCGAGCAGGTGGACCAGGTCGGGGATATCGGCGTAGCCGCCGTCGCGCTGCTCGGCCAGGGCGGCCAGGTTGGCGTCGTTGTCCACCGCCACGTCGTACGCGGGGCGGCGCAGTGCCTTGACGAGCTGGGCCCGCAGGTCCAGTTCGGGCCAGCCGACGTGGGGCGCGAAACGGACCGTGTCGTCGGCGGCCACCAGCCCGGGTACGGCGACGGTGAGACCGAGGATCTGCCGCCCCTGCCCGGTCACCTTCCCGACGACCCGACCGGCCAGCGCCGCGACGGCGGCCACCGCCTTGCCGGGCGGTCCGGTCAGGGGAGAGGCGCGCCGCCAGGACAGCAGCCGCTCGCCGGCCAGGTCGATGGCGACCGCGGTCATGTGGTCGGCGGCGACCTCGATGCCGACGGCGGCGTACGGCCGGCTCTCCAGGGTCAGCATCGTCGCCGGCCGGCCGATGCGGTTGGCCACCAGGCCGGTCTCGCGCAGCAGCCGGCGGTCGAGCAGGTCGGTGACGAGGCTCGACACCGTCGCCTTGTTCAGCCCGGTCGACGCGGCGATGTCCGCGCGGGAACAGGGTGCGTGTGCACGTACATAACGCAGGACGACGGTGAGGTTCGTCGTCCGTACGTCGGTCAAGTCGGCCGCCTGTGCGGCGCCCCGCGTCCCGATCACGTCAGCTCCGCCTTCCGCCCCGGCCCGGTCGGGGCACGTCCACTATGCCGCACCCGCACCTCCGGCAGGAAACCTCTCCCGCGGACGTCCGGGCCACGGCATGCTCACTTGTGAGCCTCTTGACCGTCGACTATTTTGTTTGGCTACCAGCCAAACAAAGTCTAGCGGGAGTTCCTGCCCCGTCGACCCGTTTCGAGAGGAGCGCGCCGTGACGACACCCACGGGCGCCGCAACCAACCGCCGGACCTTCCTGAGCCTGCTCGGCCTGGGCGCCGCGGCCGTCGCGGGCGGCGGACTGCTCGCCGGCTGCAGTGAGAAGTCCGCCGGCGGCGGCGCCACCCAGAACCTCGACCGGCTCGCCGGCGTGCTGCCCGAGCAGCGGGCCCTCACCCTCGACATCCCCAAGCCCGACATCGTGGGCACCCGGCCCGTCCCGGACGGCTACTCCCGGTTCCCGGCCAACCTCTTCGACGCCATCACCGACAAGCCGGGCACCAGCGGGCAGCAGATCAGCGCGATGATGCCGGCCTGGGGACCGGCCCCGCCCAGCGGCGCCAACAACGCCTACCTGACCGCGGTCAACGCCGAGCTCGGCACCCCGATCGACTTCAGCGTGCAGGACGGCAACACGTACGCCGAGAAGCTCGGCGCCATCCTCGGCGCCCGGGACGTGCCCGAGCTGCTCTGCGTGCCCGGCTGGGAAATCAACAAGCTGCCCCGGTTCGCCGACGCCGTCGGCGCCCTCTTCGAGGACCTGACCCCCTACCTGCAGGGCGGTGCGGTCGGGGCGTACCCGATGCTGGCCACGTTCCCCACCGGCGCCTGGCGCCACGCGTGCTGGAACGAGCGGCTGATGGCGATCCCCAACCCGACCGACGGGCCGTTCCCGTGGATGCTCTTCCAGCGCCGGGACCTGCTCACCCAGCTCGGCCTGGCGGCGCCGAAGACCATCGACGAACTCTTCGAGATCGGCAAGCAGGTCACCGATCCCGCCAAGGGCGTGTGGGCGTTCGACGACATCTTCCCGATCGTGCAGATGTTGCACAAGGCGCCCGGCAGCAAGGAGGGCTGGCGGCTGAAGTCCGACGGCACCCCGGAGTTCAAGTACGAGACCGCCGAGTACAGGCAGGCCGTCGAGTTCATGGCCAAGGTCTACCAGGCCGGCCTGGTCCACCCCGACATCGTCGCCAGCAAGGGTGCCGACGCCAAGCAGCTGCTGCAGAGCGGCAAGATCCTGTTCAAGCAGGACGGCACCGGCATGTGGCAGCCGATGCAGGCCGAGCAGCAGAAGGTCACCCCCGGCTTCGACATCCAGCCGGTTCCGCTGTTCTCCGCCACCGGCGGCGACCCGCTCGCCTGGGGCAACGACGAGCCGATCTCCTACACCTTCATCAAGAAGGGACTCGGCAAGGACCGCGTCGAGGAGTTGTTGCGGGTGATCAACTGGTGCTCCGCGCCGTTCGGCACCAAGGAGTTCGACCTGCGCGAGTACGGCGTCGAGGGCGTCCACCACACCCGCACCACCGACGGGCCGTCGAAGACCGAACTCGGCTTCAAGGAGATCCAGAACCAGTACTTCTTCGTCAGTGGCCGCAGCCCGGTCATCCAGCCGACCCCGCAGACCCCGAACTTCGTACAGGACCTGCTGACCTACTCGAACACCACGGTGCGCCACCTGGAGAAGGACCCCTGGGAGGGCCTGAAGTTCGAGATGCCGGCGAAGTACAAGGCCGCGGCCGTACCCACCGAGGACAAGATCACCGACATCGTCCGGGGCCGCCGGCCGATCAGCGACCTCGACGCGGTCGTCAGCGAATGGCGGGCCGGCGGCGGTGACGAGGCCCGCGAGATGCTCGGTACGGCGCTGTCCGACGGCAAGTGAGCAACGACCAGGTCAGCCGGACGCCGGCGGCGGTGGTACCGCCGCCGGCCACCCGGCCGGCCGCCGAACCCGGCACCCCGCCGGCCGACGTCGCGCCGGCCGGCCGTAAGCGGTCGTCCCGCCGCCAGCCCCGGCTGCCGCTGCGGGCCCGGCTGCGGCGCGACTGGCCGCTGCTGGTCATGGTCGCCCCCGGCGCGCTGCTGCTGCTGGTCTTCCACTACCTGCCGGTCCTCGGCAACGTCGTCGCCTTCCAGGACTACAACCCCTACCTCGGTGACAGCTCCCTGGAGGCGCTGTTCCAAAGCCCGTTCATCGGGCTGGAGAACTTCGACGCGCTCTTCTCCGACCCGGCGTTCTGGGACGCGCTCTGGAACACCCTGACCATCACCGCGTTCCAGCTGGTGTTCTTCTTCCCGCTGCCGATCGCGCTGGCGATCGTGCTGCACAGCATCCTGTCCACCCGGCTGCGCATGTTCGTGCAGACCGTGGTCTACCTGCCGCACTTCTTCAGCTGGGTGCTGGTCGTGACGTTCTTCGTCCAGATGCTCGGCGGCGCCGGCCTGCTCGCGCAGGAACTGCGCGAGGCCGGGCTCACCCCGCCGGAGATCATGACCAACCCGGACACGTTCATCGTGCTGGTCACCGCCGAGGTGGTCTGGAAGGACGTGGGCTGGGGCACCATCGTGTTCCTCGCCGCACTGTCCACCATCGACCCCAACCTCTACGAGGCGTCCGCGGTCGACGGCGCCGGGCGCTGGCGCCGGCTGTGGCACATCACCCTGCCCGGCCTGCGGCCGGTCATCGTCCTGCTGCTGATCCTGCGGCTCGGCGACGCGCTCTCGGTCGGCTTCGAGCAGTTCATGCTGCAACGCGACGCGGTCGGCCGGCAGGCGGCCGAGGTCCTCGACACGTTCGTCTACCACCACTCGATCATCACCGGCGACTACGGCTTCGGCGCCGCCGCCGGCCTCTTCAAGGCCGTGGTCGGGCTGATCCTGATCCTGGCCGCCAACAAGTTCGCCCACGCGCTCGGCGAACGGGGGGTGTACTCCAAACAATGACCGCCACGCTGCCGACCGCGCCCCCGTCCACCCGGCCGCCACGCCGCCGCCGCAACGCCCGCCCCGCCTGGGAGGAGAAGCCCGGCGTCGTCGGGCAGACCGCCAAGGGCGGCGTCCTCGCCGTCGTGGTCCTCGCCGTCCTCGTCCCGATGTGGGTCGTCCTGGTCACCAGCGTCTCCTCGCAGGAGACCATCAACGCCGCCGGCGGCCTGGTCGTGGTGCCCCGCGAGATCGACCTGTCGGCCTACCGGACGATCTTCTCCGGCGGGCAGATCAGCCAGGCGCTGTGGATCAGCACGCTGGTCACCGGCGCCGGCACCGCGGTCAGCCTGGTGGTGACCGTGCTCGCCGCGTACGGGCTGTCCCGGCCCGGCACGGTCGGGCACCGCGGGCTGCTCTTCTACTTCCTGCTGACGTTCCTGGTCTACCCGGGGCTGGTGCCGAGCTACCTCGTCGTCACCGGCATCGGGCTCAAGGACAGCCTCTGGGCGCTGATCCTGCCGACCGCCCTGAACGTCTTCAACTTCGTCGTCATGCGGGCGTTCTTCCAGAACATCCCCGGTGAACTGCTCGACAGCGCCCGGGTCGACGGGGCAGGGGAGTTCCGCATCCTGTGGCGGATCGTGCTGCCGCTGTCGAAGGCGGTGATCGCGGTCGTCGGCCTGTTCTACGCCGTCGGGTACTGGAACGTCTGGTTCAACGCGCTGCTCTACATCGACGACAACGAGAAGTTCCCGATCCAGCGGGTGCTGCAGAGCTTCATCCTGGCCGGGCAGACGCCGCAGACCTCCGGCGCCACGGTCGGCGTCAGCATGCCGCCGACCCTGGCCATCAAGATGGCCGTGGTGGTGGTGACGGTCGCGCCGATCGCCCTGGTCTACCCGTTCGTGCAGCGGCACTTCACCCGCGGCGTCATCATCGGCGCGATCAAGGGCTGAGCGGGTACGGACGGCGGTACCGGACCGGCCGCGTGGCCCGCGAATCGGTGATCGCGGGCCACGCGGCTCTGCTCAGTGCGGCTCCGCCACCAGGGTGCCGTCGGTGACGGAGAGCCGCGCCGCGACGCCGTCGACCACCACCCGCTCGGGCGCCGTCGCGCCGCTCACCGCCGGCAGCGCGATCCGGCGTACCCGCGCCGGGCCGTCGACCGTCAGAGTCAGGGTGTCGCCGTCGCGGATCGCGGTCACCGTCGTGTCGCCGTCGATGTCGCTGATCACCGTACGGCTGTCCACACCGCCCCAGCTCACCACGGTGATGTCGGTGAACGGGCCGTCCGGGATCGTCTCGGCGACGGCGACGGTCGGCACCAGGGCGCCGTACCGGACGAACAGCGGGATGCGGTCGAGTTCGGCGCGGATCCGGTGGTGCCGGCCGCCGGTGACCACCTCACCGGTGTCGAAGTCGATCCAGTCGCCGGCCGGTAGGTAGACGAACCGCTCGGGCTCCAGGGTGACGATCGGGGCGACCAGCAGGTCCGGGCCGAGCAGGTATTCCAGCTCGGCGGTCCAGGCCGCCGGGTCGTCCGGCGCGTCGACCAGCAGCGCCCGCATCATCGGCGCCCCGGTGCGGGCCGAGGTGACCGCCGCCGAGTACAGGTACGGCAGCAGCCGGTAGCGCAGCTTCAGCGCCTCGACGGCCAGCGTGGCGGCGTGGGCGGGGAAGTTCCACGGCAGCCGGCTGGTGGTGCCGTGGAAGCGGACCAGCGGCGACAGCGCCGCGAACTGCGCCCAGCGCACGTAGAGGTCGTCGGTCGGCGTGCCGGTGAAACCGCCCGCGTCGTGCGACCAGAACGGCACCCCGGACAGGCCGTGCGACAGCCCGCCGCGCAGCGTGCTCGCCATCGCCGGGTACGTGGCGCTGGTGTCGCCGCCCCACTGGGCAGAGTGCCGCTGCCCGCCCAGGTACGACGACCGGGCCCAGACCATGCCGTGCCCGGCGACCTCGCGGGTGACCTGCGCGGCGGCGTCGTTGAACAGCAGGGTGTAGACGTTGTGCAGTTCGGTGCCGGTCATCCCGTTGGCGGCGACCGCGTCGGCCGGCACCCCCTCGGCGAAGTCGGTCTTGAAGACCGCGACGCCCTGTTCGAGCAGCGGCCGCAGCAGCCCCTGGTACCAGGCGGTCGCCTCGGGGTTGGTGAAGTCGACGATGCCGCAGGCCGGGTACGACCCGTGCCACACGTCGGCGACGTACGTCGAACCGTCCGGTCGCCGCAACAGGTAGCCGGCCGCCTCGGCGGTGGCGAACAGCGGGCTGAGGTGGCTCAGGTACGAGTTGATCCACAGGCAGACCCGGAAGCCCATCCCGGCCAGTTCGGCGAGCATGGCGTCCGGGTCCGGGAACGCCTGCCGGTCCCAGGCCAGGTCGGACCAGTGGCCGTCGGTCTGCCAGTAGCAGTCCAGGTGCAGCACGTCGCACGGGATGCCGTCGGCGCGCAGCCGCCGGGCCCGCTCCAGCGCCGCCTGCTGGCTGTCGGCGAAGAACCCCGACGACATCCAGGTGCCGAACGCCCACTTCGGCGGCAGCAGCGGCCGGCTGGTCAGCCCGTCGTAGCGGTCCAGGACCTCCGCCGGGGTCGGGCCGGCGATGACGTAGTAGTCGAGCAGGTCGTCCGGTACGAGGATCTGCACGCAACTGTGCGTCGACTGGCAGATGTCGAACTCCACCGGCATCCCGCTGTCGACCAGGATGCCGTAGCCGCGGTTGGACAGGTAGAGCGGGACGTTCTTGTAGGCCCGGTCGGACTCGGTGCCGAAGGCGTCGAAGTTCCACATCAGGGCGCGTTGGCCACGCTTGTCCAGCGGGGTGAACTTCTCGCCGAGCCCGACGAACCGTTCGTCGGCCTGGGCGGTGAAGCTCTCGTGGTACGCCACGACGGCCCCGCCGGAAAGCGACCGGCCGAACGGCAGGGTACGCAGCCGTCCGCTGATGTCGCGCTCGCCGCCGTTCTGCTCGACGAGCGGCCGACCGGTCCGGTCGAGGAACCGCAGCCGCCACGGGTCGAGGGTCACCTCGGCGACGACCCCGCCGGCGTCGACCAGGATGCGGCCGTCGACACCGCGTACGTCGGCGGCGTAGCTGCCCGGGGTGACCAGGGTCGCGACGCGGGCGGAGCGGGAGCGGGCCTGCGGGTCGTCGCTGAGGCGGACCCGGACGACGCCCTCGCCGGCGGCGTCGAGCCGGACCAGCAGGGTGCCGCCGTCGGAGGTGGTGGCCTTGACCACCGCTCCGGTGGCGTCGAGCGACACCACCTCCGCGCGGGCCACGGCGGAGAGTCCCTGCTCGCCGGGCGGCCGTACCGGCAACTCGGGCGGGTCGGCCACGAAGACCTCGTGGGGGACCAGGGGCGGGCGGTACGGCATGCGTGCTCCTCAGTTGTTGCAGCGGCTCTAGCTGCACATAGTTTTTCTTGAAGCACAACTAAGTGTCAACGGCGCGTAAGGGCACCGATACTCCCGCCGGCAACGTGAGGTCCATCGCTGGCGCGCCGTCGAACCTCCCTCCAGGTGGCGCTGGCGCGCCGTCGAACCTCCCTCCAGGTGGCGCTGGCGCGCCGCCGAACCTCATTCCCGGCGGCGCGCCGACGACCAGCCGCGCCCCGCCCGCCGACCACAGCACCGCCTCGACCGTGCCGGGCGCCCAGCGCAACTCCCGTACGGTCACCGCGCCCCGCACGGCCAGCCCGGTCACCCGCCCGCGCGGCCAGGCGGCGGGCAGCGCCGGCAGCAGGTCGAGCCGCCCGTGCGCGCCGCGTACCAGCATCGCCGCGACGACCGCCGGCAGCCCACCGGCGATGTCCACGTTGAACAACGCGTCCCGGTTGTGGGTCGGCACCAGGCTCGGCCGCCAGTAGAGCCGGGCCATCCGCTCCACGCACGCGTACGCCTCGTCGGCCAGGCCGAGGGCGGCGGCGGCCAGGCCGAGCTGGGTGAGCCCGTACGCCATCTCGTCGGAGTCCGCGCCCGCCCACCAGTCCAGCCGGCGGCGGACGGCCTCCACCGCGCCGGCCCGCACCACCGGATCGCCGGTGATCGCCGGGTCGGGTTCGTACCACAGTGGCCAGAGGTGCGAGGCGTGCCGGTGCGCCGGCCGGTCGGTGAGATCCGGATGGCACCACTCGGCGAGCGCGCCGTCGGCGACCCGGTACGGCGGCAGCGCGGCGAGCAGCTCCCCCCAGCGTGGCGCGTCCGGGTCGTCGACGCCCAGCTCGGCGGCGACCGCGAGCAGGTTGGTCAGCAGGTCGCGGGCCACCGCCACGTCCATCGTCGCGTCGACGCACGCCTGCGAGCCGGTGCTGGCCGGGGCGTTCTCCGGCGAGTACGACGGCGTGAACCGCGCCGTGCCGTCGCGTATCTGCACGAAGTCGAGGTGGAACCGGGCCGTCTCGCGCAGGAACGGCCACGCCCGGCGGGCCAGGAAGTCCCGGTCGCCGGTGTAGCGCCAGTGGTCGACGTACAGCCGGGCCAGCCAGGCCGCCCCGGCGGTCCAGAACGTCTGGCACCACACCGGCCCGAAGTGGTTCTGCCGGCCGTGCGTCGACAGGTGCACCGGGGTGAGCAGGCCATCGGCGCCGTACAGTCGCCGGGCGTTGCGGCGCAGGTCGTCGCGGACCGCGTCGAGCAGGTCGAACAGCGGCAGCATCAGTTCCGGGGTGCCGGTGGGCAGCAGCGCGGCGACCGCCGCCGGCAGGTTCCCGTCGAGGGTGTACCCGCTGGACCACGCCGGTGTCCAGGTGCCGCTCCAGACCCCCTGGAGGGTGGGCGGCAGCGTGCCGCTGCTGCTGACGATCAGGTAGCGGCCGGCGTCGAACAGCCGCTCGACCAGGGCCGGCCCGACCGGGGCGGTGAGCAGGTCCTCGGTCGGCGCGGCCCGGTCGGCCGGGTCGGCGGCCAGGTCCAGGCACACCCGGCCCATCAACTCGCCGTGCTCGGCGGCGTGCGCGGCCAGCAGCGCGTCGAAGTCGGCCGCCGGGTCGGGGGCCGGGTCGGGGTCGCCGGGCAGCAGCGTACGGACGACGAGCACGGCGTCGGACCGCAGCACCGGTCCGTCGACGTCGGCGCCGGACACCCGGCAGCGGACCCGGTAGCCGGTCAGCGCGCCGGGCCAGGTGGCGTGCGGGAAGCGGGCGGACAGTTCCAGCCCGTCGACGGTGGTCTCGACCGGGCGCGGCGGGAAGCCGTCCACCGGGGCCAGCGTCACCAGGCCGGCGAAGCCGCCGGTCGCCGACAGCCGCACCACGACCGCGTCCGCCGGCCGGGACACGAACACCTCCACCCGTACGTCGCCGGCGGCGTCGCGCCACTCCTGGGTGACCAGGCCGGTCGCGGTGTCGACCGTACGCCGGTGGTCCCGCGCCGGGCCGGGGCGGTGCGTCGTCACGGTCAGCGTCGCGGCACCGACCAGGGGGTCGATCCAGACCGTCTCGGCGTAGGCCGGCTCGTCGTCGGCGGCGAGCCGGCACACCCGCGCGGCGGCCTCGGCATAGTGGCCGGTGTCGAGCAGGTCGCGCAGCCGGGGCAGGATCCGGGCGGTGTCCGGCGGGTCGAGCGGCGGGTGCAGCGGCAGGAACAGCCGCTCGTGGGAGACGGTCAGCCGCAGACCGCTCTCCGGCCGGCCCCAGCACAGGGCGCCCTGCCGGCCGTTGCCGGTGGCCATCGCGTGTTCCCAGGTGTCGGCCGGCGCCCGCGACGCCGATCCGTTGACAGGTGCCCGCACCGGCTCTACTTTGGCTGGATTCCAAACAAACCACAACGGTGCGGGAGCGCGATGTTCTTCGGGGGCGACTACAACCCCGAGCAGTGGCCGGAAGACGTGTGGGCACAGGACGTCGCGCTGATGCGCCGGGCCCGCGTCACCATGGTCACCGTCGGGGTCTTCTCCTGGTCCCGGCTGGAGCCGGCACCCGGCCGCTACGACTTCGGCTGGCTCGACCGGGTCCTCGACCGGCTCGCCGACGGCGGGATCCGGGTCGCCCTGGCCACCCCGACCGCCTCGCCGCCGCCCTGGTTCAGCCTCGCCCACCCCGAGGCGCTGCCGGTCGACGCCGCCGGCACCCGGCTCAGCCACGGCAGCCGCGACACCTACTGCGCCAGCGCGCCGGCGTACCGGTCCGCCGCCCGGGGCATCGCCGCCGCGCTCGCCGGCCGCTACCGCGACCACCCCGCGCTCGCCCTGTGGCACGTGCACAACGAATACGCCGCCACCTGCCACTGCGACCTCACCGCCGAGGCGTTCCGCCGCTGGCTGCGGCACCGCTACGGCGACCTCGACACGCTCAACGACGCGTGGACCACCGCCTTCTGGAGCCAGCACTACACCGACTGGGCGCAGATCCGGCCGCCCCGCGCCACCCAGTACCTGCCGAACCCCACCCACGTGCTCGACTTCCGCCGGTTCACCTCCGATGAGTTGCTCGCCGCGTACGTCGAACAGCGCGACCTGCTGCGCGCCGCGACCCCCGGCGTGCCGGTCACCACCAACTACGTGCTCGGCGGGTGGGTGCCGGTCGACCACGCCCGGTGGGCGGCCGAGGTCGACCTCGTCGCCATCGACCACTATCCGGCCGACGCCGGCCCCGCCGCCGAGGAGGAGGCGGCGTTCGCCGCCGACCTGGCCCGCGGCTGGGCCCGCCGGAGCCCGGGACGGCCGGACTGGCTGCTGATGGAGACCGCGCCGAACCTCATCTACACCGGCGACCGGATGCACACCAAGGAGCCCGGCCGGATGGCCCGCCACAGCCTCGCCGCCGTCGCCCGCGGCTCGCGTGGCGCGATGTTCTTCCAGTGGCGGGCCCCGCGCGGCGGCGCCGAACTCTTCCACTCCGCGCTGGTCCCGCACGCCGGCCCGGACAGCCGGGTCTACCGCGAGGCGGTCGGGCTCGGCGGGCAGCTCGACCGGATCGCCGAGGTCGCCGCCGGCGCCGTCGAGGCCCGGGTGGCCGTGGTGTTCGACGAGCCGTCCGCCTGGGCGCTACAGGCCCAGGGGCTGCCGTCGACCCGGCTCGACCACCTCGACGACGCGCGGCGGGCACACCGCGCACTGTGGCGCCGGGGCATCACCACCGACGTCGTGGGGGCACTCGACGACCTCTCCGGCTACGCCGTCGTGGTGCTGCCCGGCCACTACCTGATGGCCGACCGGCAGGCCGCCGCGCTGCGGTCCTTCGTCGAGGCGGGCGGGCACCTCGTCGTGACGTACCTCAGTGGAGTCGCCGACGAGCACGCCCGGGTCCGCACCGGCGGCTACCCGGGTGCGCTGCGCGACCTGCTCGGCGTACGGGTCGAGGAGTTCCACCCGCTGGCCCCGGACACCTCGGTGCGGCTGTCCGACGGCACGACCGGCGACCTGTGGAGCGAGAGCGTGCACACCACCGGGGCGCAGGTCGTCGCCTCCTACACCGGCGGAGTCCTGGCCGGCCGTCCGGCCGTCACCCGGCGCCCCGTCGGCGCGGGCGTGGCCTGGTACGTCTCCACCCGCCTCGCCGCGGATGCGTACGCCGACCTGCTGGGCGCGGTGGCGGCCGAGGCCGGCGTCGAACCCGTACGGCCCGACCTGCCGCCCGGGGTGGAGGCGGTGACCCGCCGTGCCGGTGACCGCTCGTGGCTTTTCGTGCTCAACCACACCGCGACCGCGCACGAGGTGGCCGCGACCGGCGTCGACATGCTGACCGGCGGCACCGTCGACGGCACCGTACGGGTGCCGGCCGGCGGCGCGGTCGTGGTGCGTGCCGGCTGACCCGGCGGCGGGCTCAGGCGTGCGCCTCGTGCAGCCCGTGCGCGGACGACGGGCTGGCCTGCCCGAGGCTTTGGGCGAGCAGGGCGTCGTAGTCGACGGCGATCCCGCGCAACAGCGTCTCGACGGCGTCCTCGATGTCCGTGCCCGTCAACGGTGCGTGGCCGAAGAGGGTCCGGTAGTGCACCAGCGACGCCAGCAGGTCGACGGCCAGGTCGAGGCTGAGGTCGGGGCGCAGGTCGCCGCGGGCGACGGCGGCGCGCAGCGTCTGCCGTACGGCCTGCCGCGGCGGTTCGAACAGGGTGGCCATGAAGGCGTCCCGCAGGTCGTCGTGCCCGGCGCAGTCGGCCAGCAGCGGCGCGAGGAGGTTGGGGCGCAGCCGCTGGAACGCGTCGACGAAGAGGCTGATCGACTCGTGCAGGTCGCAGAGCGTGCACTCGGTGTCGACCGGCTCGATCCCGCCGAGCTGGCGGGCGAGCGCGGCGAGGACCAGCTCCTGCTGCGACGACCAGCGCCGGTAGAGCGCGGGTTTCGTCGTGCCGGCCCGGGCGGCGACCTCGCCCATGGTCAGGTGCTTGTAGCCGACCTCGCCGAGCAGGGCCGTGGTCGAGTCGAGGATGGCGGCGTCGATGTGGGTGTCGCGGGGGCGCCCGGTGCGGGCCCGGGCACCGGATCGGTCGGCCATGGCCGAACCTTACCAGCGCCATTACATTGCGGCCCGTAATGCAAGGGGAGCGGGGCCGCGGCCGGACGGCGCCGGCGGTACTGTCTGCCTGGACGGCCGCGCTCCGCGCGGGTCCGAAAACGGGGGACGGCCGCGCTCCGCGCGGGTCCGGGAGGGGGGACGGGCCGTGGTGTCGTGGGCCGCCGTGCTGGGAATGGCGCTGGTCGCCCTGGGGATGGTGCTCACCCCGGGGCCGAACATGATCTATCTCGTCTCGCGGAGCATCAGCCAGGGCCGCCGGGCCGGACTGATCTCGCTGGGCGGCACCATCGTCGGCTTCGTCGTCTACATGACGATGGCCAACCTCGGCCTCGCCGCGGTCTTCGTCCTCGTGCCCTGGCTCTACACCGGCCTCAAGGTGGCCGGCGCGGCCTACCTGCTCTACCTGGCCTGGAAGGCACTGCGGCCGGGCGGGGCCTCCATGTTCGAGACCCGGGAGCTGGCCGGTGACTCGCCCGCGAAGCTGTTCCGGATGGGGCTGCTGACCAACCTGCTCAACCCCAAGGCCGCCATCATGTACATGGCGCTCATCCCGCAGTTCATCGACCCGGCCGCGGGCAACGTGATGCTGCAGGGGTTCCTGCTCGGGAGTGTGCAGATCACGGTCAGCCTGGTCGTCAACGCCATGTTCGTGATCGTCGCCGGGAGCATCGCGGCCTTCCTCGCCACCCGCCCCTCCTGGAACAAGTTCCAGCGGTGGGTGACCGGCACCCTGCTCGGTGCGATCGGCGTGAAACTCGCCATCGACGCGCCGGCCCGCGCGAGCGCCTAGCCACCGTCCCCGCCCCCGCCCCCGGAAACGCTGCGCGCGGTCCGGCCCTCCTGCCAGACTCGGGCGGTGAGCGCAGCGCCGACCCTCCGCCGGTCACGGTGGCTCCTGCCGGTGGCTCCGGGCTCACGGGTGACCAGGCTCGAACTCTTCTACGACCTCATCTTCGTCTTCGCCTTCCTGAACGTGACGGGCCTGGTCTCGCGGAACCTCGACCCGTTCGGCCTGCTGGCCGGGGCCGTCGTGCTCGCGCTGCTGTGGTGGTGCTGGACGGGCTTCGTGGCGCTCGGCAACGCCGTACGCGCCGACCACGGCATCCTGCCGCTGATCGGGTTCGCCACCATGGCCGCCGTCTTCGTGCTGGCGCTGTCCATGCCACAGGCGTTCGTCGACCGCCCCGATGACCTGTCCGGCCCGGCGGTGTTCGCCGCCTGCTACCTGGCCGTACGGGCCCTGACGGTCGGCTCGCTCTGGTACGTGTTTAGCGCGACCGACCAGCCGCGCCGGCGGCTGTGGCTGCTGACCCTGCCGGCCGTCGTGGCGGCCGGGCTGATCGGGCTCGCCGCGTTCACCCCGCTGTGGCTCGACGACGACCAACTCGCGGCCCGGGTCCGGCTCGGGCTGTGGCTGACCGCCCTGGCCGTGGAGTACGGCGCCGGCATCCTGCTGCCGTACACCCAGTGGTCGGTCGTCTCCGCCGGGCACTTCGCGGAGCGGCACGGGTTGATCGTGCTCATCGCGCTCGGCGAGTCGGTGCTGGGCCTGGGGATCGGCCCGGGCCGGTTCGCCGAGCTGACCCTGACCGTGCCGGTGATCATCGCCGGCGTGCTGGGCATCGGCCTGATCTCCGCCCTGTGGTGGCTGCAGTTCGACACCCTCGCACTGGGGATCGAGCAGGCCCTGCACGGCACCCGGGACCGGGTCCGCATCCCGCTCGCCCGCGACGTCTACACCTACCTGCACCTGGCGATCATCATCGGGATCATGTTCACGGCCCTCGGGCTCAAGGTCGTCCTCGAGGTGGTCGCCGCGCCGGGGAACCACCGGTCCAGCGGTGCGGTCGGCACCCTCTACGGCGGGGTGGTCCTCTTCCTGCTGGCCGGCGTCGCCGCCACGCTGCGCACGTTTCGCCGGGTGCGACGCTCGACCCTCGTCGCGGTGGCGCTGATCGCCGGGCTCGCCGTGGCGGCCGTACGGATGCCGGTCCTCGTCGCGCTCGGGCTGCTCGTCGCGGCGTGCGTGGCCCTGGCGCTGGTACAGCGGCTGACCGGGGTGACCGAGCGGACCCGGATCCGGGAGCTGGCGCTGCACGAGGAGGAGGCGTCGGAGGCCGAGATCAGCCGGTGGCGCGGCGGCCACCTCTAGGACGGGTTTCCGCCTACCGCTCCCCGGCGGCCGCCTCGCGGATCATCACCCGGGCCTCGTTGCGACCCACCCCGGTGGCCCGGAGCAGGTCGTTGCAGGCGGTCCGCAGCTGCGAGACCGCGACCGTACCGGAGAAGCCGATCTCCTCCCGGCAGGCCCGCCCGGCCTCCCGCGCCGCCCGCAGCACCCGCTCGCGGGCCCGGTGCGGTTCCCGCTCGTCGAGGAACTCCCGGTGCAGCAGCCGGACCGCCTCGCCGAAGTGCTCGACCGCCGCCGGCAGGTCGGGCGGCACCGGTTCGTTGTCCCGAAGCGCGGTGCCGATCCGGCGGACCAGGCCGCGGCTGTTCCGGAACGCCCGGTCCATGTGCTCGACACCGCGCCGGTACGCGTCCAGCGTCCGGCGGCGGCGCCAGCGCACCGGGGAGTACCGGACCACCTCGTCCGCCGCGGTGACGACCTCGCCGAGCCGGCCGAGTTCCTGCTCGGCGTCCCGCATCCGCTCGAGGACCCGTTCGGCCCGTTTCGCGTCGCCGAGGGCGAGCGCCTCCGCCGAGTGGGTCATCTCCCGGGCGAACAGGTCCAGTGCCGGGCTGGCGACGCGCCGTACGGTCCGCAGCGGGTTGAGCGGGACGATCAGGAGCACCACCAGCAGCCCGACCGCGCCACCGACCAGCGCGTTGATGGTCCGGGGGACCTCCAGGTCGGCCACTGTCGGGGTGAGCGTCGCGATCAGCACCGCCGTACCACCGGCCTGGGTCATCAACGCCCCCGTGCCCCGGACCACCGCCGCCGCCGTGATGGCCAGGAAGACGATGCTCCCGGTCTGCCACGCCCCCGTGCCGATCAGGAGGATGAGCAGGTCACCGACGGTGATGCCGAGCACCACGCCGGCGATCAGTTCGACCGTGCGGCGGGTCCGGTTGCCGAGGGCGGCGGCGATCGTACCGACGGCGGCGGCCGGCGCGAACGTCGGTTCCGGGTTGCCGAGCACCTGTGCGGCCACCACCCAGGACAGTGCGGCGGCCACCCCGGCCTGGACCGCCACGATCAGGTACGTCTGCAGCCGGCGGTAGCTGTCCCGGCCCGTACCCTTTGCTCGGGCCCGGAGCCGGGCCCGCACGCCGCCGGTCCAGCGGCCGGACGAGTCGGAAGTCGGCATGAGCGCGGTTACCCGCTGCCGCCGTCCGCCGAACGTCGGGGGCTCAGGCCGGATAGGCCAGGGTGGTGGCCAGGCCCAGCGCACCCGGCAGCCGGGTGTCCTGGCGCAGGAACTGGACGACCACCGGGACCGGTGACCGCACCAGGCAGCCGTACGGCCGGTCGAGGCGGATCGCCTCCGGGTCGATCAGGTCGTTGAGCCGGACCTGCCGGATCCGCCGGGCGCCCACCGGGATCAGGTACGGCCCGACCGGCTCCGCGTCCTCGTAGTAGACGTCCACGCGCACCTCGGCCGTCTCGTCGGTGGCGTTGAGGACGCAGAGCTGGTCGAAGCCGGCAAACTCCGGCTCGGCCCCGTGCGCGGGGAACGGGATGCGTCCGCCCGGGATCACCCAGACCCGCCGTCCGATGTCCGGCATCACGCCTCCTCCAGCAGTCGGGCCAGGTCGGGCGTGAGGAACACCCCGTCCGGGTCGAGCCGGCGGCGGGCCGCCTGGAAGTCGTCCCAGCGCGGGTAGAGCGGTTGCAGTTCGCCGGCGGCCAGCCAGTGCTTCTTGCCCCAGTGCGGGCGCCCGCCGTACTGCCGGAACACCGCCTCCATGTCCCGGAAGTACTCCTCGTAGGGCAGCGAGCTGTTCTGCAGGCAGGCGATGGTGGTGGTCGCCCGGCCGTGGGCGTTGCTCAGCGCGATGTCGTCGGCGGCGATGGTGCGTACCAGGACCCGCCACGCCGCCACCCGACGGTGGCGGTCCCGGATCCGCCGCCGGACCTCGGCGAAGCAGGCGGGGAACGCCTCCGACGGCAGCATGTACTCGATCTCCTCGAAGCGCAGCTCCCGGTGCCGCGGAATGGTGCGGTGGGTCGGCCCGACCTGGCCCTCGGCGGGATACCCGCCCGGACCCGGCTCGCGGCCCGCCGCCCACGGTTGGATGTCCGGCTCCCGGTCCCGCCGGTTCATCGTCCGGATCTGGGTCTGGTCGCTGCGCGGATACCAGTAGAAGTCCATGTTGCGGTTGGTGTGCTGGAGTTCGGCCAGGTGGTCGAGCGTCCAGTCGACGTGGGCGCACCACGCCCGCCGGCGCAGCTCGTAGCGCGGCTGCACGTGCAGGGTGATCCGGGTGACCACCCCCAGCGCGCCCAGCGACAGCCGCGCGGCGGCGAACAGTTCCGGGTTGTCCCGGGCCGAGATGTCCAGGATCTCGCCGCCGCCGCTGACCAGCCGTACGCCGGCCACCTGGGTGGACAGGTTGCCGAAGCCGAGCCCGGTGCCGTGCGTGCCGGTGGCGGTCGCCCCGGCGATCGACTGGTAGTCGACGTCGCCGAGGTTGTCCATCGCCAGGCCGGCGTCGTACAGCCCCTCGCCGAGCGCCTTCAGCTTGGTGCCCGCCCACACCGTCGCCCGGCCGGCCGCCGGGTCGTTCCCGATCACGCCCGCCATCCGGTCCAGGCTGAGCAGGGTCCCGTCGGTACGCACCAGCGGGCTCGACGAGTGCCCCGAGCCGACCGGGCGGATCTTCGTCCGGTCCTCGCGGGCGCGCCGGACCAGATCCCGCACCGCCTCCTCGTCGGCCGGCTCGGCGTACCCGCCCGGCGTGAAGGCCAGGCTGCCGGACCAGTTGACGAACTGACGTGCCACCGTCGGCGTCTACCCACGGTGCCGGTGGCTAGTCCCGGCGTCGGGTGGACGGGTTTGCCGGCGGCGCTGGCGGGAAGTCGCCGCGCGTCCGGCCGGGTGCCGGACCTGACTTCGGCCGGCGGGAGGCGACGTGCAGGAGATCGTTGGCGAGAGTCTGGCCCGGCGGCTGGTCGACTGGGGCGTCGACACCGTGTTCGGCCTGCCGGGCGACGGCATCAACGGCCTGATGGAGGGGTTCCGCCGGCAGCAGGACAAACTGCGGTTCGTCCTGGTGCACCACGAGGAGGCGGCGGCGTTCATGGCGACCGGCTACGCGAAGGCGACCGGTCGCCTCGGCGTCTGTGTCGCCACCTCCGGGCCGGGCGCGATCCACCTGCTCAACGGCCTGTACGACGCCAAGCTCGACCACGTCCCGGTGCTGGCGATCACCGGCATGCAGGAGTCGTCGGTGCTCGGCTCGCGCTACCAGCAGGAGGTGCACACCGAACTGCTGTACCAGGACGTGGCGGTGTACAACCTGATGGTCACCAACCCGCAGCAGATGCCGGGCGTCGTCGACCTCGCGATCCGCAACGCGCTGGCCAAGCGCACCGTCGCGCACCTGACGTTTCCCAACGACGTCCAGGTCGCCCCGGCGGCCGAGGACCCGTACCGGCACGTCAGCCCGGGCAAGCCGGCGATGAGCCAGTCGACCCTGTCCCGGCCGCCGATGCCGGCCGCCGAGCCCGACCTGGCCCGCGCCGCCGAGGTGCTCAACGCCGGCCGCAAGGTCGCGATGCTGGTCGGCATCGGCGCCCGCGACGCCCGCGACGAGGTGCTCGCCGTCGCCGAGGCGCTGGCCAGCCCGATCGTGAAGACGCTGTCCGGCAAGCAGGTGGTGCCCGACGACCACCCCCTGACCACCGGTGGTCTCGGCCTGCTCGGCACCCGGCCCAGCGAGGAACTGATGGAGGAGTGCGACACCCTGCTGATGGTCGGCACCTCCTTCCCGTACGCGAAGTACCTGCCCGCCCCCGGCCAGGCCCGGACGGTGCAGATCGACGTCGACGCCAGCCTGATCGGCATGCGGGTGCCGGTGGAGGCGCCCGTCAACGCCGACGCCCGGCTCGCCCTGAAGCAGTTGCTGCCGAAGCTGCGCGACCGTCCCGACCGCTCGTTCCTGAGCGGCTACCAGGCGAAGCGGGATGCCTGGCGGTCGGACATGGAGTCGCTGGAGAACCCGGACCGGCACCCGATCGCCCCGCAGTACCTGATCGGCTGCCTCGACGCGGCCGCCGCCGACGACGCGATCCTCACCTGCGACTCCGGCACGATCGCCACCTGGGCGGCCCGGCACTGGACGATCCGCGGCGGCCGGGAGTTCTACCTGTCGGGCAACCTCGCGACGATGGCGCCGGGGCTGCCGTACGCGGTGGCCATCCAGCACGCCCACCCGGGGCGGCAGGTGATCGCCTTCGTCGGCGACGGCGGTTTCGCGATGCTGATGGCGGAGTTCCTGACCGCCGTACGGCACGAGCTGCCGATCAAGGTCGTGATCAACAACAACAACTCGTACGGGCAGATCCTCTGGGAGCAGATCATCCTCGGCTACCCGGAGTACGCCGTACGGCACCGGCAGCCGGAGGCCGACTTCGGCGCCTGGGCCCGCGCCTGCGGCGGGTACGGCGCCAAGGTGACCGAGGCCGGGGCGCTGCCCGACGCGATCCGGGCCGCGCTGGCGCACCCGGGGCCGGCACTGGTCGACTGCGACGTCAACCCCAACGAGCCGCCGATGCCCGGCAAGGTCCGCTACGACCAGGCCAAGCACTTCACCCAGGCGTTCCTGCGCGGCCAGCCGCACAAGGCCGCCACCGTGGCGACGGTCGTCCGCGACAAGATCAACGAGCTGCGGTCGTGACCGGCCGGCGGTGGCCCGCCGCGACCGGCGGTCCCATGGCCCGCGTCGGCGGGGGAGTCGTCCCCCGGCTCAGCCTGCTCACCCGGATGTGCTGGGGCGGCACCCTGCTGCTCGCGCCCCGCCCGGTCCTGCGCCGGCTCGGCCGGCCGAGCCCGCTGGCCGTGGCCACCCTGCGGGTGCTCGGCGCCCGGCACCTGGTCCAGGCGGCGCTGCTCGCCCGGCGCCCGGCGCCCGCCGCGTTCGGGGTCGGCGCCGGCGTCGACGGGCTGCACGCCCTGACCACGGTCGCGCTCGCGGCCGTCGACCGGCCGCAGCGCCGGATCGCGCTCAACGACGGCGCGATCGCCGTCGTCCTGATGATGCTGGACCTGTGGACCGCCGGCGGGCCGGCGGCGAAAGAGGGTAGGTGAGCCCGGCATGAACGCAGCGGCCGGAAGCGACGGCACGGGACGCGGCCCCGGGCGGGTGGTGGTGGTCACCGGGGCCAGCGGGGGAGTCGGTCGGGCCACGGCCCGGATGCTCGCCGGACCGGGTACGGCGATCGCCCTGCTGGCCCGCGGCGAGAGCGGGCTGCGGGCCGTCGCCGACGAGGTGGCGGCGGCCGGCGGGCGGGCGCTGCCCATCGAGACCGACATGGCCGACTTCGCGCAGGTCGAGGCGGCCGGCCGGCGCATCGCCGCCGAACTCGGCCCGATCGACGTGTGGATCAACAACGCGTTCAGCGCCGTCTTCGCCCCGTTCCTCCAGATCAGCCCGGACGAGTTCCGCCGCGCCACCGAGGTCACCTATCTCGGGTACGTACACGGCACCCGGGTCGCGCTCGACCACATGGTCCCGCTCGACCGGGGCGCGATCGTCCAGGTCGGCTCGGCGCTGGCCTACCGGTCGATCCCGCTCCAGTCGGCGTACTGCGGGGCCAAGCACGCCGTCGCCGGCTTCACCGAGTCGCTGCGCTGCGAACTGCTGCACGACCGCAGCAACGTCAAGGTGACGATGGTGCACCTGCCGGCGGTGAACACCCCGCAGTTCGACTGGCTGCTGTCGCGGCTGCCCCGGCCCGCCCAGCCGGTGCCGCCGATCTACCAGCCCGAGGTCGCGGCCCGGGCGATCGTCGCCGCCGCCGCCCGGCCGAACCGCCGGGAGTACTGGGTCGGCGCCCCGACCGTGCTCACCATCCTCGCCAACCGCCTCGTACCCGGACTGCTCGACCACTACCTGGCCCGCACCGGCTACCGGGCACAGCAGACCGACCGCCCCTCCGACCCGGACCGGCCGACGAACCTGTGGCGGCCGGCGGACGGTCCCGGCCAGCCCGACCAGGGCGCCCACGGTGCCTTCGACGACCGTTCCCACCCGCACAGCCCGCAGGCCTGGCTCTCCCGGCACCGGCGGCTGGCCCTCGCGCTCGGCGGAGTGGGGGCCGTCCTGGGCGCGTACGCCTGGCGCCGCCGCTGAGCCACGGCCCGGTGCCGGCCGCCGGCCGGCCGCGGCTAGCATCGCCGGGATGTCGATGCCCGCGCGATCCGTCCGGCTGCTCATGCTCGCCGCCGCCGCCCTCGTCCTGGTCGTCGCCCTCGGCATCCGCGCCCTGAGCGACGGTGCCCTGGAGCAGCACTCGGGCACCGCCCTCTACGCGTCGATGGTCTACGCCGGCGTGCTGTTCCTGTGGCCGCGCCTGGGTCCGCTGCCGGCCGGCGCGGTCGCGGTCGGCTTCTGCTGGCTCGTCGAGTTCTTCCAGTTGACCGGGATCCCGGCCGCCCTGTCGGCCCGCAGCCTGCTGGCCCGGCTGGCGCTGGGCGTGCAGTTCGATCCGACCGACCTGGCGTGGTATCCCGTCGGGGTGGTGCCCCTGGTCGCGCTGCACTGGTTGCTGCGGGCCCGGTCCCGGGCCGCCCGTGGGGCGTCGTCACTCCCTGACAGGAAGCCGTCCACGGAGCGCTCCTGAAGGGCCGTTCAGCCAGACGGCCCTGAATGAAGCTCGTTACATTCAGCTCCGCTCCAGCGTGCCGGAACGGTGTCGCCAGTAGCATCCGGGCATGACGGTGCCGCCCGAGGACATGCGCCTCGCTGCCGACTTCCCGGCCGCCACCCTGGAAGAGTGGCGACTGCTGGCCCACTCGGTGGCGCGCAAGGCCGGACTGGCCGACGAGGACAGCGAACCCGGGACGGTCGAGGACCTGCTGTCGACCACCACCTACGACGGCGTCCGGATCGCCCCGCTCTACACCGCCGACACCGAGACGGTGCCGACCGGACTGCCCGGGATGTTCCCGTACACCCGCGACAGTCGCACCGCCGGCGCCGCCGCCACCGGCTGGGACGTCCGCCAGCGGCACGCCGACCCCGATCCGAAGGCGACGAACGCCGCCGTCCTCGCCGACCTGGAGAACGGGGCCACCTCGCTCTGGCTGGTGCTCGGCGACAGCGGCATCCCGCTCGACGGGCTCCCGGCCGCGCTCGACGGCGTACACCTGGACCTGGCCGGCGTGGTCCTCGACGCGGGAGGGCAGTCCCTCGCCGCCACCGAGGCCTGGTTCGACCTGCTCGACGCCCGCGGCGTCCCGGCCGGGGAGGTCGCCGGCAACCTCGGCCTCGACCCGCTCGGGCTGCGCGCCGCGACCGGTACGCCCACCGAGCTGCCGTTGACCTCGGTGGCCGGAGCCGCCGCGCGGTGCGCCGCCGACTTCCCGCGGCTGCGGGCCGTCACCGTCGACGTCACCGGCTACCACGACGCCGGCGGCAGCGACGCCGAGGAACTCGGCTGCGCGGTGGCGACCGGCCTGGCCTACCTGCGCGCCCTCACCGACGGCGGGCTCGGCCTCGCCGAAGCCTTCGACCAGCTCGAGTTCCGCTACGCCGCCACCGCCGACCAGTTCGGCACCATCGCCAAGCTGCGCGCCGCGCGGCGGCTGTGGGCCCGGGTCGCCCAGGTGTGCGGCCTGCCGGCCGCCGGTGGGCAGCGGCAGCACGCCGTCACCTCGGCGGCGATGATGACCGCCCGCGACCCGTGGGTGAACATGCTGCGCACCACCGTCGCCTGCTTCGCCGCCGGGGTCGGCGGCGCCGGCGCGGTGACCGTCCAACCGTTCGACCTCTCCCTCGGCCTGCCGGACGCGCTGGCCCGGCGGGTCGCCCGCAACATCCAGTCGCTGCTGCTCGACGAGGCCAACGTCGGCCGGGTCGTCGACCCCGCCGGCGGCTCCTGGTACGTCGAACGGCGTACCGAGGAACTTGCCCGCGCCGCCTGGGACTGGTTCACCGAGATCGAGCGGGCCGGCGGCATGGCGGCCGCGCTCGACAGCGGCCTGGTCGCCGACCGGCTGGCCGCGACCTGGCGGCGGCGCGCCGACAACCTCGCCCACCGGCGCGACCCGATCACCGGCGTCAGCGAGTTCCCCAACCTGGACGAACAGCTCCCGGTGCGCGAGCCGGCACCGTCACCACCGTCCGGCGGGCTGCCCCGGCACCGCTACGCCGAACAGTTCGAGCGGCTGCGCGACCGGGCCGACGCCCACCGTACGGCCACCGGCGACCGGCCCACCGTCTTCCTCGCCGCGCTCGGGCCACCGGCCGTCCACAGCGCCCGGACCGGCTTCGCCGCCAACCTGCTCGCCGCCGGTGGCATCGCCACGGTGACCGGCACCGGCGACGATCCCGCCACGCTCGCCGCCGAGTTCACCGCGAGCGGCGCCACCGTGGCCTGCCTCTGCTCCAGCGACAAGCTCTACGCCGAGTCGGCCGGGCCGGTCGCCGCCGCGCTCACCGCCGCCGGCGCCGTACGGGTGTGGCTCGCCGGCCGTCCCAGGGACTACCCCGGCGTCACCGGCCACCTGTACGCCGGCTGCGACGCCGTCGAGGTCCTGACCGAACTGCTGCGCGACCTGGAGGTGGCCGGATGATCCCCGACTTCTCGACGGTGGAACTCGGCGGGCCGCCCACCACCGACGGCGACCTCGACGCCTGGCGGGCCGCGGCCGGCGCCGACCAGCTCGTCTGGCACACCCCGGAAGGGATCGACGTCCGGCCGCTCTACACCGCCGACGATCTCGCCGGCCTCGACTTCCTGCGCACCTACCCCGGCATCACGCCCTACCTGCGCGGGCCCTACCCGACGATGTACGCCACCCAGCCGTGGACGATCCGCCAGTACGCCGGCTTCTCCACCGCCGAGGAGTCCAACGCCTTCTACCGGCGCAACCTCGCCGGCGGGCAGAAGGGCCTGTCGGTCGCCTTCGACCTGCCCACCCACCGCGGCTACGACTCCGACCACCCGCGGGTCGCCGGCGACGTCGGCATGGCCGGCGTCGCCATCGACTCCATCTACGACATGCGCCAGCTCTTCGACGGCATCCCGCTGGACCGGATGAGCGTGTCGATGACGATGAACGGCGCCGTGCTGCCCGTCCTGGCGCTCTACGTCGTCGCCGCCGAGGAGCAGGGGGTCGCGCCGGAGCGGTTGTCCGGCACGATCCAGAACGACATCCTCAAGGAGTTCATGGTCCGCAACACCTACATCTACCCGCCGGCACCGTCGATGCGGATCATCTCCGACATCTTCGCGTACACCTCGCAGCGGATGCCGCGCTACAACTCGATCTCCATCTCCGGCTACCACATCCAGGAGGCCGGTGCGACCGCCGACCTCGAGCTGGCGTACACGCTCGCCGACGGGGTGGAATACCTGCGGGCCGGCCGCGAGGCCGGCCTCGACATCGACGCGTTCGCCCCCCGGCTGTCGTTCTTCTGGGCGATCGGCATGAACTTCTTCATGGAGGTCGCCAAGCTGCGCGCCGCCCGGCTGCTGTGGGCCCGGCTGGTCCGCGAGTTCGGGCCGAAGAACCCCAAGTCGCTGAGCCTGCGTACGCACTGCCAGACCTCGGGCTGGTCGCTGACCGCCCAGGACGTCTTCAACAACGTCGGCCGCACCTGCGTCGAGGCGATGGCCGCCACCCAGGGCCACACCCAGTCGCTGCACACCAACGCCCTCGACGAGGCGCTCGCCCTGCCGACCGACTTCTCCGCCCGCATCGCCCGCAACACCCAGCTGCTGCTGCAGCAGGAGTCCGGCACCACCGGTGTCATCGACCCGTGGGGCGGCAGCGCGTACGTCGAACGGCTCACCCACGACCTCGCCCGCCGGGCCTGGGAACACATCAGCGAGGTGGAGGCGGCCGGCGGCATGGCCCGCGCCATCGACGAGGGCATCCCGAAGCTGCGTGTCGAGGAGGCCGCCGCCCGCACCCAGGCCCGCATCGACTCCGGCCGGCAGCCGGTGATCGGGGTCAACCGCTACCGGCCCGACGGCGACGACGCGATCGACGTGCTCAAGGTCGACAACAGCGCCGTACGCGCCCGGCAGCTCGACAAGCTGCGCCGGCTGCGCGCCGAGCGCGACGAGGACACCTGCGTCGCCGCCCTGGACGCGCTGACCAGGGGCGCGGACGCCGCGATCGCCGGCACGCGCGGGCCGGGACTGGACCAGAACCTGCTCGCCCTGGCGATCGACGCCGCCCGCGCCAAGGCCACCGTCGGCGAGATCTCCGACGCGCTGGAGAAGGTGTACGGCCGGCACGCCGCCCAGATCCGTACCATTTCCGGGGTGTACCGCAACGAGGCCGGCGGGGCCGGGAACGTCGAGGCGGCCCGGGCAGCCACCGCCGCGTTCGGCGATGCCGAGGGGCGTCAGCCCCGGATCCTGGTCGCCAAGATGGGCCAGGACGGCCACGACCGCGGCCAGAAGGTCGTCGCCACCGCCTTCGCCGACCTCGGCTTCGACGTCGACGTCGGGCCGCTGTTCTCCACCCCGGCCGAGGTCGCCCGGCAGGCCGTCGAGGCCGACGTCCACGTCGTCGGCGTCAACTCGCTGGCCGCCGGCCACCTGACCCTGGTGCCGGCGCTGCGCGACGAACTCGCCGCCCTCGGCCGCGACGACATCATGATCATCGTCGGCGGGGTGGTCCCGCCCCAGGACTTCGACGCGCTCCGGGCGGCCGGCGCCGCGGCGATCTTCCCGCCGGGGACCGTCATCGCCGACGCCGCGCTCGACCTGCTCGCCGAACTCGGCCGCCGGCTCGGCCACCCCGAACCCGCCGCATGACGTCCCGCCCGATCGACGTCCAGGCGTACGCCGACGGGGTCCTCGCCGGATCGGCCGCCTGGATCGCCCGCGCGATCACCCTGGTCGAGTCCCGCCGCGCCGACCACCAGCCGCTGGCCCAGCGGCTGCTGATCGCACTGACCCCGCACGCCGGCAAAACCCGCCGGGTCGGCGTGACCGGGGTGCCCGGCGTCGGCAAGTCCACGTTCATCGACGCGCTCGGCAGCGAACTGACCGCCGCCGGACACCGGGTGGCGGTGCTCGCCGTCGACCCGTCCTCGACCCGCACCGGCGGCAGCATCCTCGGCGACAAGACCCGGATGGCCCGCCTCGCCGTCGACCCGAACGCCTTCGTCCGGCCGTCACCGACCGCCGGCACCCTCGGCGGGGTGGCCAAGGCGACCCGCGAGGCGATGGTGGTCGTCGAGGCGGCCGGCTACGACGTCGTACTCGTCGAGACCGTCGGCGTCGGCCAGTCCGAGACCACGGTCGCCGACATGGTCGACTCGTTCCTGCTGCTCACCCTCGCCCGCACCGGCGACCAGCTCCAGGGCATCAAGAAGGGCGTCCTGGAACTGGCCGACGTCGTCGCGGTCAACAAGGCCGACGGCCCACACGCCGACGACGCCCGCAAGGCCGCCCGCGAACTGTCCGGCGCGCTCCGCCTGCTCCAGGTCGCCGAGGGCACCTGGCGGCCGCCCGTGGTGACGTGCAGCGCCCGCGAGGGCACCGGACTCACCGGCGTGTGGGAGCACCTGGTCCGCCACCAGGACACCCTGACCGAATCCGGGGAACTCGCCCGGCGCCGCCGCCGCCAGCAGGTCGACTGGATGTGGGCGATGGCCCGGGGCGCGCTGATGGACCGGCTGCGCGGCCACCCCGAGGTCGTCGCGCTCGCCCCGGCGCTCGAACGCGAGGTGCTCGACGGCACCCTCACCCCGGCCCTGGCCGCCGAGCGGCTGCTGGCCGCCTTCACCGGCCGGTCCTGAGACCGCCGCTCAACCGCCCCGCAGCGCGTCGCTGACCGCGGGGTCCGGGGGCGAGTCGACCGCCGGCGGCCGGCGCCGTACCGCGTCCCACGCCGCCTTCCCGCTGGCGAGGTAGTCGCGTACCGTCTTCCCGGCGATCAGGCTGGTCGGGCAGTCGGCGCAGCGTGCGGTCACCCCGTCGGCGTCGACGCCGAGGTGCCGGCACAGGGTGACCGCCCGCGGCAGGTGCCACGACTGGGTCACGATCAGGGCCCGGGTGATGCCGTGCACGTCACGGGCCCGGGCACAACTGTCGTAGGTGTCCAGGCCGGACGGGTCGGCCACGATCCGCTCCGGGGCGACCCCGAGCGTCCCGCTCAGGTACGACGTCATCGCCGCCGGCTCGTCGCCGGACACCCCACCACCGTCGCCGGACACGAGGACGACGCGGGCCCGGCCGGCGTGCACCAGGGCGGCGGCGGTCTGCAGGCGGCCGGCGAGCCGTGGCGACGGCTGGCCGTCGGTCGCCACCTCGGTGCCCAGGACGATGACGACGTCCGCGGCCGGCGCGTCCGCCTCGTCGTACACGTGGCCGTTGGCGGAGACGGTGGTCCACAGCCAGGGGATGCTGGCGAGGATCGCCGCGACGACGGCGACGAGGGCCAGCCGTAGGAGGAGGCGACGCCAGCGGACCGGGCGGCGCGACCGACCGGCCGACCCGGTCACCAACGACGCCCGACAAGAACCGCGTAACGCATCCCGATGCCCTTCCTGCCCATTGCCGGCCATGCTAGCGGTGACCGGGACCGCCGAACCGGTGTCGGGGTACCCTCCCGGACATGGGCCGGGGCGAGCTGTTTCCGATCATCAATGTCGACGCGGTGGCACCGGTCAGATCGTTCTACGAGAAGGTCTTCGGCGCCGAGGTGGACTACCGGTTCCCCGAGGACGGCGAGCCGGTTTACCTGACACTGCGGGTCGGCCCGTCGACGCTCGGGATCGGGCTCGGCACCGGCCCGGCGATGTACGGCGGGACCCCGCTGCCCGCGACTGGCCACGCGGTCGATCTCTGCCTCTACGTGGCCGACCTCGACGCGGCGATCGCCGCCGCACCGGACGCCGGCGGCGCGGTGGTGGTTCCCGCCGGCGACACCCCGTGGGGCGAACGCGTCGCCTATCTGCGCGACCCCCAAGGCACGATGCTGCTCGTCATCCAGGACACGTGACGGCCCGACCTACCCGGTCCCGTACGGCCGACGGGCCGGCAGGGGCATCGGGTGCGGCGGCCGGGAGGTTCCCGGTCTACTCGTCGCAGGATGGTTCGGAGACAAGCGGTCGCGCGGGCGGTGCTCATGTCGTCGGCCGCCCGGTGGAGCCGGTGAAGAGTGTCAGGATCGTCGACGACGACCGGAACCTGCCGCACGTTCTGGGGAGTCACTGTTCCAGCGCCTCTCCGCCCAGCAAGGCTTCGGCATGCACTTCGGCGGCATCGCCACGCTGTCCGGCCCGCACCAGGAGTTGCTTGACCGCGTCCAGGCAGGCCAGCAACGGACCAGGCTGGCCGCCGTGCAGTACGTCGATTGTTAGGTACTGGTTCTCCGTGACCTTGGCGATCGTTGCACCGATACCGCTCCGCGTTGCGGCGAGCACTTCGAGTACCGGGGTCAGTACCGAGATGATCTCTTGCGGTGACATCTGATCGGTGTCCGGGCGACCCTCGCCCGTGCTGTGTTGATCGACTCGGCCAGGGCGGCGACCCGTGCATGCAGTTCCCGTACCGCCGTCCGCAACCGGGCCATTCCCTGGCCGATGCCGGTGAAGCCCGACCTGGCCGCATGCCCAGCTATCTGCTCGACGGTGTTGTCGGCCGCGACGATGGCCTCCAGCGTCCTGGCGATACCTGCGGTCATTGATCGCAGGTCGCCGCCAATACCTTCGACAGGCGACACGTCGGCCCTCCCGTCCGGTCAGAGACTCGCGGCTTACATATCGATAACACGTACCTCGGCTCTGTGGGGTGACGCTCCTGTGGTGCGTCAGCCGGCCGTCACCCCCGCGCCCTTCGTGACGTGGCGGTGCGTGGTGATCGTTAGCTGTTCCGCTGTTGTCCGTACGGCGTGTCGAACTGCTGGGCAGCAGATGATCACGGGTGCCGTAGCGGGGCTGCGGGCGGGATGCTCCGATGGTGCGTTCCTTTTCACCTTTGGGGGCGCGAGGGTCCTGTCCGGTGCGGAGAGGACAGGGCTGTGCTGAGACACCTCAGCCGCTGACTGGCGGTTAAGCTCCTGATCAGGCCAAAGTCGCCGGCGGGGCCGGTGCCGGCGGTAGCGGGCGGGCAAGTCCCGTGAACCGACCTCGCCATGCTCACAGTCAGAAGAGCGTCGGGACCGCGCCGCCGTCGGCGTGCTCGACGCGTACGCCGGGGACGCCGTCGAGCCAGCCGGCCGCGACCCCGGCGAGCCGGGCCGCGTCGTACGGCTCGCGGCCCAGCCCGATCGCGTAGCGGCGCCGGGCCGGGCCGGCCTCGTACGGTCGTGGCCAGGCGTGGACGTCCACGGTTCCGTCCCGCTCGATCGCGGTCAGCAGGGCGCGTATCCGGCCCCGGAACCGGCCGACCGTCACCTCGAACGCCTCGGCGGCCACCGCCGACACGGTGACGACCGCCCAGCTCGCGTGCCGCCGGTGTGGCGGGGTCGGCGGGTGCCCTTCCCAGGCCCGGTACAGCTCCTCGGTCAGCAGGTCGCGCAGGCCGGGGCCGACCTGGTCGGTGCAGCTACGGACCGGGGAGGACGGGGTCAGGACCGTCACGGCGGCGTCCGTCGGCGGCCCGGTGCCGCCGTCGAGGGTGACCGGCCGGCGCCAGTCCCACGCGGCCCAGGTGCCGAAGAAGTGCTGGAGGAGTTCGTCGCCTCGCAGGTCACCGGCGTCGAGTACGGTCCGGGCGGCGAGCACCGTCCAGGCGAGGCCGGGCAGCCCGCCGAACGGGGCGGAGTCGAGCCCGCCCGCCCTCGCCCACGCCTTGACCGCCCGCGCGAGGTCCGGGAAACGGGCGTCGGTGCCGACGGCCCGCCGGACCGCATCGGCATCGGACACCGCGCTGAGTGCGGTGGCCGCTGTCTCGCCCAGTTCGGCCCGGCGGTCGACCGCTTCGGCGGGCGGCACCCGACCGGTGCCGACCACGACGAGGTCCACGTCGAGCCCGTCGACGTGGGCCCGCAGGCCGGGCACCCGGGCCCCGACGACGGGGCGCACCGACGACGCGTGCGGGAGGGCGGCTGCCAGCCGGGCCCGCAGGTCCGTGAGGTCGGGACTGCCCGGCAGCGCGGCGACGAGGTCCAGGTCCGCGCCGGGCAGCGCGCATCCGAGGCGGCGGGATCCGGCGACATGCACGGCACAGTCGCCCAGCGTCTCCCGGATCGCGGTGACCAGACGGTGCCCGCTGCCCGTGACGGGCGACGGCGCGGTGGGCTCCGGCAGCCAGCGGACCGCACCGGTGCCGAGCGTGACGACGGCCCGGGGTCGCATCGGCTCGTCGCCGCGCCGGGAGAGCAGCACCAGTTCGCCGACCTGTGCCGGCATCGGTCCGAGGCGGGCGGTGCAGGCGGCTGCGACCCGGTCCGGATCGCGGCCGCGGCCGAGCGTGAGATGCGGGGTGTATCCGTCGGCCCGGCCCCGGCAGCGCGGGAACCGTCGCACCAGCGCCTCGTGGAGGGCGGCCCACGGCGCCGGACCGGCGGCGGCCGGGTCCAGCCATACGGTGGCGTCGTCGCGGTGCGCGAAGGTCCGCACCCCGGCCAGCCGCACCGGGAACGGTGGCGTCGCCGCGGCGACGGCCGACAGCAGTGGTGCGGCCTGCTCGAAGGCCGACTCCGGCACGAATCCGAAGAGCACGTTGACGTGCGGCGGCCAGCGGTCGACCTGCGGATCGTGGTCGGCCCGGATCGGTTGGATCGCCGGCCACAGCTCGTCGGGTGGGAGCCAGGCCAGCGCCGTACGGGCGGTCGGTGGCAGGTCCAGCACGTCACCGTCGACCGGCGCGCACTCCGCGGCCAGGTCGACCGACACTCCGAAGTGGTCGGACGCGAAGAGCCCGTCGGCCGGGGTGTCGCCGACGAGGGTGGCGGCGACCGCCCGGAGGCCGCCGGTGCCCAGCAGGACGCGGTCCAGTCTCGACGCCCGTCCGCTCAGCGACGACACGGCGGCCAGCGGGTTCACCGCCGGGTCGAAGGTCACCGTACGGTCGGCGGGTCCGTGCACATCGGTCCAGGTGTCGCGCAGCCGGAGCGTACGCTGCGGGGTGTCGCCGCCGTCGTTGAAGTCGCCGGCCAGGATCACCTGACCATCTACAACGGACAGCGCTTCGGCGAGGCTGGCAAGCTCGACGTCGCGGCGTCCCGGACCGTCCTGCGCCCGGTCGCTGCTCAGGTGCGCGGCGGCCACGACGACCGGCCCGTCACCACAGTCGACGGTGATCGCGCTCACCGTCTTGTGTGGACCGAGCAGGTGCCGGCCGGCCTCGCGCACCGGCAGCCGGCTGAGCAGCAGCACGCCGCCGTCGTCGATGTCGCCGCCGGCCGGGTCGGTGCCGAGGGTGTAGCCGGCGCGTACCCAGTCGGCGCCGAGAAGCCGGGTCAGCAGGTCGCGCTCCACCTCCTGCAGCGCGATGACGTCGGCGTCGGCGCGCTCCAGCGTGGCGATCAGCAGCGGGCGCCGGCGCGCCGTGTCGATCCGGTCGCTGTCGTAGCGGTCCCACAGCGTGTTCCAGGTCAGGACCCGCAGCCGGGTGGCCGGCGCCGCGGGCTGCTCCGGTGCCGGCGCCCAGCCGTCGACCGGGTGCCAGGCGTGCGGGGTGGTCGCGACGAAGTGCGGCGCGCGGAGCCGGCGCGGTGCCCGGACCCGGCCGGCCGCCGAGGCGTCGATCCGGTCCAGGCCGGTGGCGCGGTCCCAGACGACCTCACCGTCGGCCTCGACGAAGAGCACGCGGTGCCATGGGATGTCACCGCCGGGCACGAAGGCCGGCAGGGGGATCCGCTTCGGCTCCCGGTCGCGCACGTTGACGCCGATGACGAACCGGGCCGGGTCGAACCGGGGATCCCACCGCGCGCGGTGGTAAATCTCCTCGCTCGTACGCATCGACCCTCCTCGACCCGCAGGGCGTCCGTGGCGGTCCGTCGCCGGGCGCGGGACACCGCCCGAGGGTAGGGGTGGCCGTGGTCCGGAGCCACCGAATAGCGATGCGGCCGTCACTTCCGTGTTACGACCGTGTGTCGCCCTCGGAGGATGGCTGGCTGTCGCGAACCCGCTCACACTGCGTCTACCAGGGGCTTTGTCTTCGAAGGTGTCCTCGCGGGACCCCTTGACGGCCATTCTTGTTACGGCTACGTTTCCGTCTACCGTACACCGTCGACGATAAATCGCCGGACTTCACCGAGTCCGGACGACCCTCCGGAAGGTTGTCGCATGGTCAAGTCAGCCGAACCCGCCCCGTCCGTCGCCGCGCTCCGGGTGCCACAGAAGGTCGTGCTGAGCGAGTCGACGTACGACGTCCTGCGGGCGGCGATCCTCGACGGCACACTGCCACCCGGCACCCGGATCGTGGAGGAGGCGCTGGCCCGGCAACTCGGCGTCAGCCGGGCCCCGCTACGCGAGGCGATCTGGCTGCTCAAGCGGGACGGCCTGCTCGTCGAGGAGTCGGCGCGCACCACCCGCGTCGTCCAGTTGACCGAGGACGACGTACACGAACTGCACATGATCCGCACGGTCCTGGAGACGCTGGCCTACCAGCAGGCGTCCCCACGCCTGCAGCCGTCCGACGTGGCCGGCCTCGAGGACCTGATCGACCAGATGCACGACGCGTCGGTGGCCGGCGACGCCCGCCGCATCGCCGAACTCGACTACCGCTTCCACCGCGCCCTGTGCGAACCGTGCGGGCTGCCCCGGGTCATGAAGGCCTGGGACGAGCAGCACGTGCTCTTCCGGATGTGGCTGAACATGGTCGGCCCGACGCTCGGCGTGCAGGACATCGCGGAACCGCACCGGGTCCTGCTCGACGTGGTCCTCGCCGGCGACGCCGAGGCCATCTCCGAGCAGGTCATCGACCACGTCTACCTGGTCGGCGGCGTGATGGCCGACCAGCGCCGCCGCTGGGCGGCCAAACAGCCCCGGCTCTGCTTCCCGCAGTCCGCCGGCGACGCCTGACCGGCCCGCCGCGACACCGGCCCAGACCCACCGCCGGCCCAGACCCACTGCCGGCCCGGACCCGACACCGCGCCGCCCCGACACCGGCGCCGACAGACCCGACAACGGACCCGACAGACCCGACACCGGACCCACCGCGTACGGCCCCAGGCCGGCGACCCGGACCGTGCCGGGTGCCGGACCGTACCCGAAAAAAGATGCGAGGCCCGATGAGAACAGTCAACCTGACGCTGCCGCTCTACCCGTTCATGCCGGTCGGCAACGTGTGGGCCTGGGACTCCCCGTTCCAGCTCACGCCGGTGACCACCCACGAGCGGCAGGGCGTGGCGACCCACCAGATGAGCTTCCACAGCGAGGCCGGCACCCGGCTCATGCTCGGCGCCTGCTACGACGACGACGCGCCCCGCATCCACGAACTGGACTACGGCACGCTGGTCAACCGCGAGACCGTCGTCATCGACATCCCGAAGCAGGCGGGCGAGGAGATCGAGCCCGACGACATCGACCGCGCCGTGGCCAAGGACCCCGACTACCGCGACGGCGACGCCGTGCTGCTGCGCACCGGGTGGGGCGACGACGAGCGCTACCGCGCCATCGGCGACGAGTACGCCACCACCAGTCCGCACTTCTCGCTGGCCGGCGCCAAGCGGCTCGCCGAGGTGATGACCGAGCGCGGCAGTGACCTGATGCTCACCGACTGCGCCTACATCGGCAACCTCGGCGAGGGCTTCATGTTCCCCGAGTGGGCGTCGCGCAAGCCGTGGGACCGTCCGCCGTTCCCCTCCCAGCAGGCGCGCATCTACATGCGGCACTACACGCCGGCGCGCGGCGCCGGAGGTGGCGCACCGGACTGGGGGTCGTCGGTGGTCCTGCACCTCGCGATGTCCCCGGTCGCGGCGGTCGCCAACTGTGGCGCGCTGCGCGGCAAGCGGGTACGGGTCACCGTCCTGCCCCTGTTCCTCGCCGGAGCCGAAGGGGCTCCGTGCACCGTACTGGCCGTCGACGGCGACGAGGCGGGAGACGCCCGATGACCCTGCGAACCATCAACCTGACCCGCCCGATCACCACCGAGTCGCCGGCCGGCAGCCTCTTCCCGTGGGAGGCGCCGTACCGGACCGAGGAGATCGCGACGCTGACGTACAACGGCGCGAACCTCTTCCACATCACGATGGGCAGCGGCTCCGCCACCCGGCTGCTCGGGCCGGCACTCGGCTCGCCGACGGGCGCCACCACCGACCAGTTCCCGCCGGAGCGGCTGGTCAACCGGGCGGCGGTCGTCGTCGACTGCCCGGCCGGGCCGGGCGGTGAGATCTCCGCCGACCAGGTCACCGCGGCCCTGGCCGGCGCCGACCTGCGTACCGGTGACGCGGTCGTCCTCGTCACCGGCTGGGGCGACGACCCGGCCCGGTTCACCACCGAGGAGTTCTACCTCGACAGCCCGTACCTGAGTGTCGAGGCGGCGCGGGCGCTCGCCGAGGCGCTCGACCGCAACTCCTCGGACCTGCTGCTGACCGACTGCGTCTACCTCGACCGGCCCGGCGGCGAGCACGCCCGCACCGAGTGGACCGAGCTGCGGCCCTGGCTGCGGCCCGCGTTCCCGTCGGACGCCGCGAAGACCTACATCGCCCACTACCGGCCGGAGAAGGTACGGCAGGACTGGGCCGCCACGCTGGCCCTGACCGCGTCCACCTGGACCGTCGCCGGCCTCGTCGGATGTGGTGCCCTCACCGGGCGCCGGGTCCGGCTCACCCTCGCCCCGCTGCCCGTCCAGGGTGTCGGCGAGGTCCCCTGCACCGTGGTCGCCCAGGTCTCGGCCGACGCCGGTGCCCCCGCAGAACCGGTCTTCTCGTCAGGAGATCAGACATGAAACGTTCGATAGCAAGGAACGTGGCGATAGCCCTGGCCGCGACCCTGGCCCTCACCGCCTGCGGCGGGGGCGGCGGCGGAAACCAGGGCCCGGAATACACCGGTGACACCTTCGACTGGAAGCGCTACGACGGTCAGTCGATCAAGGTCTACGTGGCCGACACCGGCCAGGTGGAGAGCCTGCGCGCCGGACTCGCCGAGTTCACCGAACTCACCGGCATCACCGTCGAGATCGAGGGTTCCGACGTCACCAGCTACCGGCAGAACCTGCCGGTGCGGCTCACCTCGCGGGCCTCGGACTTCGACGTCATGGCGACCTTCCCCGAGGTCGACGGCCTCCAGTTCGCCAAGAACGGCTGGTACACCGACCTCGGCCCGTACCTTTCGAACCCGGGGGTGACCGACCCGGAGTACGACTTCGAGGACTTCGGCGCCGGCATCCGCAAGGCGATGACGGTCGAGGAGCAGACCGTCACCGTCCTGTGGGAGATGCAGACCGACCTGGTCTACTACCGCAAGGACCTGCTGGCGAAGGCCGGGCTGCCGGTGCCGACCACGTTCGCCGAGTGGGAGGCGGCCGCCGCGGCGGTGCACGACCCGGACAACCGGACGTACGGCTTCGCGCTGCGCGGCATCCCGTACCAGACCACCACCCCGTTCTCGTCCTTCCTGTACGCGCACTGCGGCGAGTGGGTCACCGACGGTAAGGCGGCGATCAACACCCCCGAGGCGCTCAAGGCGTACGAGGTCTACGGCCAGCTCGGCAGCAAGTACGGCCCGCCCGGCATCTCCGGCTTCGACTGGCCCGTACCGTCGCAGCAGTTCGCGCAGGGCAACGTCTTCGCGTTCCTGGACGTGAACCTGTTCGTCAAGGACCTCGAGGACCCGACGAAGTCCCGGGTCGCCGGCAACGTCGGCTACACCACCGTCCCGCGCGCCGACTGCGACGCGGCGCCGTTCATCGGCGGCTGGGGCTACGGCATCAACCCCTTCTCCGAGAAGGGGGACGCCAGCTGGTACTTCATCCAGTGGGCCACCAGCAAGCAGATGAACCTCGACCTGAAGCTCACCGGCTGGCCCAGCCCGCGCGGTTCGGCGTGGGAGTCGCCGGAGTTCAAGCAGGCCGACAAGACGCCCGAGTTCACCCAGGTCGTCCTCACCAGCACCGAGACGGCCCGGGCCCGGATGAACCCGCCGGTGACCCCCGGTGTCGAGGCCCGCGAGATCGCCGGCCTGGTCGCCAACAAGGGCCTGGAGGGCCAGACCGGCGGCGAACTGAAGCGGACGGCGGACCAGCAGAACGACAAGCTGCAGGGCCTGCTCGACGCGATGCGTTAGTCACCCGCCGCGGCCGGAGGCGCGAGCCTCCCTTGCGGGGTCCGCGGCCGGAGGC
>NZ_JBFAKM010000033.1:43228-91693 GCF_040655695.1 Polymorphospora sp. NPDC050346
GCCTCCCCCCCCCTAGGCGTTATCCCCCCGCCGGGGCGGGCGGCGCGAGCCACCGGCCGCGGACCCCGCAAGGGAGGACCTGGTCCCGATGGCCCAGCTCACCGAAAGCCCACCGCGGCCCCCGCGCGGGGCCCCGGCCCCGCAGCCGGCCCGACGCCGTAAGTTGCTCGACGTCCTGGACCGCTACGACCGCTACATCCTGCCGGCGCCGGCCCTGATCGTCGTCGTGGCGATGCTGGCGTTCCCGATCGGCTACACCATCTACCTCAGCTTCCACGAGTGGTCCGGCGGGCTGCGCCCACCGGAGTTCGTCGGCCTGGACAACCTGACCCGGTCGCTGACCGACGGCCAGTTCTGGGGGAGCATCTGGCGGACCGTCTACTTCGTCACGCTCTCGGTCGGCCTGCAGGTCGTCATCGGTGTCGGGGCGGCGCTGCTGTTCCACCAGCGGTTCCCCGGCCGGGGGATGGCCCGTACCTTCTTCATGTTCCCGATGATCGCGACGCCGGCCGCCGTCGCCCTCGTCTGGAAGATGATGTTCGACCCGACCATCGGCATCCTCAACTACATCGTGCAGTCCGTCGGCGGGCCGACCCTGCTGTGGATCAGCGACGCCAACCTCGTCATCCCGGCACTGGCCATCGTGGACACCTGGATGTGGACGCCACTGGTGATGCTGATCGTGCTGGCCGGGCTGGCCGCCCTGCCGCAGGAACCGTTCGAGGCGGCCAAGGTCGACGGCGCCGGGCCGATCCGCACCTTCGTCAGCGTCACGCTGCCGCTGCTGAGCCCGGTCATCCTCGTCGCCGCCCTCTTCCGGCTCATCGACGCCATCAAGACGTTCGACATCATCAAAGTCATCACCGACGGCGGTCCCGGCACCGCGTCGGAGACCCTCAACCTGTACGCCTTCAAGCAGGGCCTGTCGTACCTGCACTTCGGGTACGGGTCGATGCTGCTGGTCTGGCTGACCCTGCTGGTCTTCGTCGTCGCGATCGTCTTCACCCGCCTCCGGGCCCGTACCGACCAGGGGTGAACCGATGTCCCAGACCCTGACCCCGCACCGACCGACCGCGAAGCCGGCGGCCCGGCCGGCGGCCAAACCCCGGCGCCGGGGCTCGATCCTCGGCCGGATCGGGCTCGCCGTCGCCGTCACCGTCGCGCTCGCCCCGGCCCTGTTCGTGTTCTTCTGGATGCTGACCTCGTCGTTCAAGCAGCAGGTCGACATCTACACGATCCCGCCGAAGTGGTTCGACTTCACGCCCACCCTGGACAACTACCGGGAGGCACTGACCCGCACCCCGTTCGGCCGCTACATGACGAACAGCCTGGTCGTCGCCGCCTGCTCCAGCCTGCTCGGGCTGGCGATCGGGGTGCCGGCGGCGTACAGCATCGCCCGCTACCGGCAGACGAAGCTGTCGCTGTCGCTGCTGACCGCCCGGCTGCTGCCCGGCGTCGCCTACCTGGTGCCGTTCTTCGTCGCGTTCACCGCGCTGCGGATGGTCGGCACCTACCCGGCGCTGATCCTGTCGCACGTCATCATCACGTTCCCGCTCACCGTCTTCATCATGGTGAACTTCTTCGCCGCCCTGCCCGAGGAGGTCTACGACGCGGCGCAGGTCGACGGGTGCGGGAAGCTGGAGACGTTCTGGCGGATCGCCGTGCCGCTGACCCGGCCCGGCATGCTCACCGCCGGAATCCTCGCGTTCATCTTCTCCTGGAACGACTTCAAGATGGCGCTCATCCTCTCCGACGGCGACAGCCGCACCCTGCCGGTCGCCGTCTTCAACTTCGTCCACGAGGCGTCCCTGGACTGGGGGCCGATGATGGCCTACGCCTCGATCATCATGCTGCCCGTCTTCGTCCTCACCCTCGCCGCGCAGCGGCACATCGTCACCGGAATGACCATGGGCAGCGTCAAGTGAACAGCACCTCGGGAGGCACCATGACCAGCACCGTACCCAGCGTCGTCAGCCGCGCCGCCGGCAACGGCCGGGTGATCGCCGCGAGCATCAAGCCGGGCGCCCAGCTGACCGACTCGATCGAGCAGGTCTGCCGCGACCATGGCGTGCACACCGCCGTCATCCTCTCGGTGATCGGCACCATCCAGGAGGTCTACCTGCGCAACCCGCGCGACATCACCACCCTGCCGATCCACCGCGAGCACGAGTTCGCCGACGAGATCGACACCGTCGTGCTCCAGCGCCCGATGGAGATCCTGTCCATCCAGGGCAACGTCACCACCCTCGACGGCAAGCTCTGGGCGCACTGCCACGCCCTGTTCTCCGAGGCCGGCGGCAACGTACGCGGCGGCCACGTCTTCCGGGCCACCATCTGGAGCCAGGGCGAGGTCTTCCTCCAGGAGCTGACCGACATCCGCATCGACCGCGAGTACGACCGGGAGGTCACCGGCCTGCCGCAGATCCGCCTGCACGGCTGCGACGCCGGACCCGCCGATGGCCGGTGACCCCTGCCTGCTCGGCGTCGACATCGGCACGTCGAGCAGCAAGGGCGTGCTCACCGACCCGGCCGGCACGGTGCTGGCCACCGCGACCCGCCCGCACGGCGTGTCGCGGCCCCGGCCGGGCCGGGTCGAGCACGATCCGGAGGCGGTCTGGTGGGCCGACTTCGTCGCCGTCGTCGCGGACCTGCTCGCGGCGGCGCCCGGACCGGTCGCCGCCGTGGCGGTCAGCGGCATCGGCCCGTGCGTCCTGCCGGCGACCGCCGACGGGCGGCCGCTGCGCCCGGCGATCCTGTACGGCGTCGACACCCGGGCCACCGCCGAGATCGCCGAGCTGACCGACGCGATCGGCGCCGACGAGATCGTCCGGCGCGGCGGCAACCGGCTGACCAGCCAGGCCGTCGGCCCCAAACTGGCCTGGATCCGGCGGCACGAGCCCGACGTCTGGTCGCGTACCCGCCGGTTCTTCATGGCCAGCTCGTTCCTGGTCCACCGGCTCACCGGCGAGTACGTCCTCGACCACCACTCGGCGAGCCAGAGCGACCCGCTCTACGACCTGCACGCGCAGGCGTGGCTCGACGACCTGGCCACGGAGATCGCGCCCGGGCTGGAACTGCCCCGGCTGCTCTGGCCGGCCGAGACCGCCGGCACGGTGACCGCCGCCGCGGCCGCCGCCACCGGCCTGCCCGCCGGCATCCCGGTCACCGCCGGCACCGTCGACGCCTGGGCCGAGTCGGTCAGCGTCGGCGCCACCCGGCCCGGCGACCTGATGCTGATGTACGGCACCACGATGTTCCTCACCCGGGTGGTGCCCGCGCCGGTCGTCCACCCGAGGATGTGGGCGACGACCGGGGTCTTCCCGGGCAGCTTCTGCGTCGCCGGCGGGATGGCCACCTCCGGCGCGGTGGTCGAGTGGCTGCGCGGGCTGACCGGTGGCACCGACTACGAACGGCTGACCGCCGAGGCCGCCGCCGTGCCCGCCGGCGCCGACGGGCTGGTGGTGCTGCCGTACTTCGCCGGGGAACGCACCCCGCTGTTCGACGAGCGGGCGCGCGGTGTCGTCGCCGGGCTGACCCTCGACCACGGGCGCGGGCACCTCTACCGGGCGGTGCTGGAGGGGACCGCGTACGCGGTGCGGCACCATCTGGACGAGATGGCCGGACCGCTGGCGCCGCCGGACCGGGTCATCGCGGTCGGCGGCGGCGCCCGGTCGCTGTGGACCCGGATCGTCTCCGACGTCACCGGCCGGCCGCAGCTCGTCCCCGAGCAGACGATCGGGGCCAGCTACGGCGACGCGTACCTCGCCGGGCTCGCGGTCGGGCTGGTCGGCCGGGACGCGGACTGGACCCGGTGGGCCGGCCGGGTCGAACCCGATCCGGGCACCGCCGACACCTACCGGCGCGGTTACACGGCCTACCGCGACCTGTATCCGGCGACCCGGGACATCGTCCACGCGCTGGGGTGAACGGCCGGCCGGCGTCAGGCGGCGCCGGGCCGGCGGCCGGGCTGCCAGAGCACTTCCGGCGCCCCCTCGGCGGCGGCCCGGGCGAGGATGAACAGCAGGTCGGAGAGGCGGTTGAGATACCGGGTCACCTCCGGGTTCACGTCTGGCACGGCCAGCGCCCGGCGCTCCGCGCGCCGGCAGACGGTCCGGCACACGTGCAGCTGCGCCGACAGCGGCGTGCCGCCGGGCAGCACGAACGACCGCAGCGCGGGCAGATCGACGTTGACCCGGTCGCAGATCTCCTCCAGCCAGGCGACGTACGAGCCGTCGACCCGGGGTCCGTCGTCCGGCGCCGGCCCGCCGCCGGGGCGGCTGACGTCGGCGCCGATGTCGAACAGGTCGTTCTGGACCTGGCGCAGCCAGCCGGCGTACCCCTCGGGCCGGTCGCCCGGCGCGGCGAGGGCGACGCCGACGGCGGCGGTCAGTTCGTCGACGGCCCCGCCGGCCTCGACCCGGGGGTCGGTCTTCGGCACCCGGGTCAGGTCGGCGAGGTGGGTCCGGCCGTCGTCGCCGGTGCGGGTGTAGATGCGGGTGAGATGTACGGACATGGCCATCGTCTCCAGGGTGTCGAGCAGGTCGTCGGTGGTCGGGGCCTGGTCGTGCTCGAGCTGGTCGATCACGTCGTCGAGCCGGCCGTGCAGCCGCCGGGTGTGCGCGAGCTGCTCCCTGATCCGCTCCCGGTGCAGCCGGGCGGTGGTGAGCAGCGAGTCCGGGTCGTCGGCGGCGAGCACCGCCCCGATCTCGGGCAGCGGCAGGCCGAGCCCGCGTAGCGCCAGCACCCGGTAGAGGCGGGTGACGTCGTCCCCGGTGTAGCGCCGGTGCCCGCTGCTGGTGCGTCCCGAGCACGGCACCAGCCCGGTCCGGTCGTAGTGGTGCAGGGTGCGGACGGTGACGCCGGCGGCGCGGGCGAGCGCACCGACCGACCACAGGCGTTCCGGTCGGCTCATGCGCCGAAAGTTACGACATGACGCAACGTCAGGTTCAACGGTGGAATCGGACATGCCGCTCAGGTTCATCGGCGGACCGGCCGCCGACACGTACGTTCGTACGCATCGACGGTCCGGGCGGCGCGGACCGGGCCGCCTAGGCTGACCGGCATGGGGACACGACGGGTGGATCCGGAACGCCGGGACCGCATCATCGACGCCGCGCTCGCCCTGATCGCCGAGGAGGGGGTCGCCGGCATCTCGCACCGCAAGGTCGCCCGGCGGGCCGACGTCCCGCTCGGCTCGATGACCTACCACTTCGAGGGGATGGGCGAACTGCTCCGCGAGGCGTTCACGCGGTTCGCCGGCACGGTCAGCGCCCGCTTCGAGGAGCGGCTGGCCGCGGCCCGTGACGCCGACGAGGCGCGGGCGGCCGTCGCCGACTTCGTCCACCACGACGACCCGGGCAACCCCCGCGAACTGGTGCTGACCCACGAGTTGTACACCCTCGCCGCCCGCGAGCCCGCCTACCGGGAGCTGACCCGGGCCTGGATGGGGCGCAGCCGCGAGATCCTGGAACGCCACTTCGACCCGGCGACGGCCCGGCAGCTGGACGCGCTCGTCGAGGGGCTGACCATCCACCGGGCGCTGGACACCACCCCGGCCGACCGCGCGCTGACCGTCGACGCCATCGCGCGGATCACGGCCGCACCTGCGGCGCAGCGGCCGAACGGGGCGGAGCCGGCGGGGCTCGAGGCACTCCGGACCCGGATGCTCGCCGGCCGGATGTACGACGACACCGCGCGGGAACTGGTCGAGGCCAGGCAGCGGACGGTGCTGCTGACCGACGAGTACAACGCCAGCTTCGGCCGGCCGCCGGCCGACCGCGAACGGATCCTGCGCCGGTTGCTGGCCGCCGTCGGCCGCGACTGTCACTTCGAGCCGACGTTCCGCTGCGAGTTCGGGTTCAACATCCGCGTCGGCGACAACTTCTACGCCAACTTCGACTGCGTCCTGCTCGACGGCGGCGGCATCACCATCGGCGACGACGTGCTGTTCGGGCCACGGGTCGGCATCTACACCTCCAACCACGCGATCGACGCGGCCGAACGCGCCGCCGGTGCCTGCTACGCCAAGCCGGTCGTGATCGGCGACCGGGTGTGGATCGGCGGCGACGTCACGGTCAACCAGGGCGTGACCATCGGCGCCGGCTCGATCGTCGGCTCCGGCAGCGTGGTCACGAAGTCCGTCCCGGCCGGCGTGGTCGCCGCCGGCAACCCGGCCCGGGTGCTCCGCGAGATCACCGACGCGGACCGGACCGGTTTCCGGCCGTGAACAGGCGGCGGTGTGTACGATCGTACGCATGACTGACGGTCGGTCCATGCGGGAGCGGATGCTCGCCGGCGACCTCTACCTCGCCGACGACCCCGAGCTGGCGGAACTCCTCCACCGCGCGGCCGAGCTGACGGAGGCGTACAACGCGACCCCGGCGCGGCGGTCCGACGAACAGCGCCGGCTGCTGACCGAGCTGCTGGGGGAGATCGGCGAGGGGACCGCGATCCGGCCACCGCTGCGGGTCGACTACGGGCGGCACATCCGCATCGGGGCCCGCTGCTTCGCCAACTTCGGACTGATCGCGCTCGACGTCGCCGCGATCACCATCGGCGACGACGTCCAGATCGGGGCGAACGTCCAGCTCCTGACGCCCACCCATCCGGTCGAGCCGACGCCGCGCCGGGAGAAGTGGGAGGCGGCCAAGCCGATCACCATCGGCGACAACGTCTGGCTCGGCAGCGGGGCCATCGTGCTGCCCGGGGTGACGATCGGCGAGAACACCGTGGTCGGCGCGGGGGCGGTCGTCACCCGGGACCTGCCCGCCAGCGTCGTCGCGGTCGGCAACCCGGCCCGGGTCGTACGCGAGATCGACCCGGACGCCCCGGTCGCCGACCCGACGCGGGCGGGCTGACGCGGGCGGCGGTCAGCGGTAGCCGGTGACGTCGGCGGGTTTCCCGGCGTCCTGGACCTCGACGATGTACCGCCAGCAGTCCGGCCGGGAGCCGTCGAGGTCGGTGAAGCCGTACGCGCCGGCGAGCCCACCGCTGGACAGCGACTGCCCGTTCCACCGGGCCCGGTCGGGGTCGGTGGCGAGGGCGGCGACGGCGCGGCCGACGAACCGGGGCGTCTCCGAGATGGCGAAGTGCGGTTCCCGGTCGAGGGCGTCCCGCCAGTTTTCCTCGGCGACGCCGAACATGTCGAGCATGATCTCCGACCGCATCCAGCCGGGGGTCAGCGCGACGGCGGTGGCGCCGTACGGGGCGAGGTCCTTGGCGTGCACCCAGCCGAGCCGGCCGACCGCGGTCTTGGCGAGGTCGTAGAACGGCGACAGCCGGTAGTTGGCGGCGTTGTACTCGGCGGTGCCGTCGGTCATCTCGACGAGCAGGCCGCCGGGCCGCTCGATGAGCAGCGGCAGCGCGTGGTGCGCGGTGATCAGGTGGGTGTCGATCGCGAGCCGCAGCTGGCGCAGCCCCTTGTCGAGATCGTGCTTCCAGACCGGGGTGTTCCACTCCGTCAGGTATTCGCCGCCCCAGATGTCGTTGACCAGTACGTCGAGCCGGCCGGACTCGGTGCGGATCCGGTCGACCAGCGCGGCGACCTCGGCCGGGACGAGATGGTCGACCCGGACCGGAATGCCGACCCCGCCCGCCTCGTCGACGAGGGCGGCCGTCTCCTCGATCGTCTCCGCGCGGCCGTACTCCGACCGTTGGGCGGCGGTGGTGCGCCCGGTCACGTACACCCGCGCGCCGACCGCGCCCAGTTCGACGGCGATGCCGCGCCCGGCCCCGCGGGTGCCGCCCGCCACCAGGGCGACGATCTGAGAGTCGGTCATGTGGTGCCTCCCCGCTGTTTTGTAAACGACCGTTCGTTTATATACTGGCGTCATGCCACGCCGCAAATCAGTCCCCGACGAACGGGTCCTGGACGACGTCCTCGGCCTCATCGAACGCGATGGCGGGGCGCCGTCGTTCGCGACCGTCGCGGCCACGTCCGGGCTTTCCCCCGCCACCCTCGTCCAGCGCTTCGGGACGAAGGAGGCCATGGTCACGGCCGCGCTCGGCCGGGCCTGGGACCGCCTGGAGGCGCGGACCGAGGGGGCCGTCGCCGCCATGGCACCCGGCCCGGCCGGGGCCGTCGACCTGCTGGTCGAACTCAGCGAGGACTACGACACCGATCGCTATGTGGACGGGCTCGTGCTGTTACGCGAAGACCTCCGCCGGCCGGAGACCAGGGCCCGCGGGCTCGCCTGGCTGCACCGCCTGGCGGCCGTGGTCGATGCGGCCGTCGCCGGCCACGCCGGTGCGGACCAGGGGGTCGGGCGGCTGCTGGTGTCGTTGTGGCAGGGCGAACTCGCCTGGTGGGGCTTTGCCGGGCAGGGGCGGGCCGGCGAACACGTACGGCCCCGGCTCGAACAGCTCCTGCGATCCGTCCTGTCGCCGTCGGAGGCCGGGGCGGACCGCCGGTAGCCCGTCGCGCACGTTCGGCGGGCCACCGGCGGCGCGGGGTCACCGGCTCAGCTCCGGTCCGAACAGCTCCGATGTGGACAGCGGTAGGTGGGTTTCGAACGGCAGGTACGGCAGGGTCGCCCGGTCGGCGTCGACGTCGTACCGCGGTTGGTAGCCCAGGTGCAGGTAAAGGGCCTCGGCCTCCGGCTGGCGGGAGCCGGTGGTGAGCCAGATCCGGCGGTAGCCGCGGCGGACCGCCTCCGCCTCCAGCTCGCGCATCACCTGGCGGGCCAGGCCCTGGCGGCGGTGTCCCGAGTCGGTCCACACCCGCTTGATCTCGGCGGTCTCGCGGTCGTGCCGGCGGAAGGCGCCACCGGCCACGGCCGTGCCGTCCGTCTTGACCAGCAGCAGGAACGCGCCGTGCGGCGGGGCGAAGTCGCCGGCCGGGTACCGCGTCATCTCCTCGTTGGGGCCGTACCGGCTGCGGTATTCGTGGGTCAGCTCGTCGAGCAGCGGCCGGGCCGCCGGGTCGTTCGGGCTGGTGTAGCGGATGGTCAGTCCCCGGGCCGTCACGTCAGCTCCGCGGCAGCCCGGGCGGATTGATCTCGGCGGCCGGGATCGCCTCGCCGCCGAGCCCCCACCGGGCCAGCACCTTCGCGTACGTGCCGTCCTGGATGACCGCGTCGAGGGCGGCGTCCAGCGCCTCGACGAACCCGTTGCCCTTCTGCGTCATCGCCGCGATCTGGGCCGGCACCTCGCCGCCGCCGGGAACGATGCCGACGACCTTGGTCCTTCCGCTGACGGCCGCGTGGTAGGCGACCGACGGGTTCGGCCCGAAGAACGCGTCGATCCGGCCGGACAGCAGGGCGAGCTGGTAGTCGGCCGAGTTCTGGTAGTAGGTGATCTTCACCGGGGCGAGGCCGGCGGCCCTGTTCTGCTCGTCCCAGCGCAACAGGACCTCCTCCTGGTTGGTGCCGGAGCCGACCGAGACGTTCAGCCCGGCGATGTCGGCCGGCTTCTCGATCCGGTCGATGCCGCCGTCGACACGGACCTCCCAGCCGAGCGAGTCGACCCGGTAGGTGGCGAAGTCGTAGAGGTCCTTGCGCTCCTCGGTGACCGTGATGTTGGAGAAGCCGACCTCGTTCTGCCCGGAGCGCACCGCCAGGAAGATGTTGTCCCAGGAGGTGGGGCGAAGGTCCAGTTCCAGCCCCAGTACGTCGGCGACGAGTTGGGCGATGTCCGGCTCGACCCCGATCAGGGTGCGGTCGTCGTCGGCCCGGAAGAACAGCGGCGGCGTCTGCCCGGCGCTGATCCCGACGCTGAGTTTGCCGTCCGCCGCGATGGCCGCGGGCACCTTGGCCGCGGCGGCGTCGACCTTCGCGCTGCGTACCCGGTTCTGTTCCGGACTGGTGTTGATCACGGTCGAGCCCGGCCGGTCCCCGGCGGTGGCCACCGGCTCGTCGTCCGGGGTGCCGCAGGCGGCGAGCGCCAGCAGGGTGGCCATGGCCAGCGTGCCGGCCAGGGACCGGCGTGGTCGGGTGCGGGGCATGCGGACTCCTTGGAGAGGGGATCGGTGGGTCACAGGACCTTCGCCAGGAACGAGCGGGTCCGTTCGTGCTTCGGCCGGTCGAGCACCTCGTCGGGCGGGCCCTGCTCGACGATCACGCCGCCGTCCATGAAGACGACGGTGTCGGCGACCTCGCGGGCGAAGCCGATCTCGTGCGTGACGACGACCATCGTGGTGCCGGCCCGGGCCAGGTCCTTCATCACTTCCAGGACCTCGCCGACCAGTTCCGGGTCCAGGGCCGAGGTCGGCTCGTCGAAGAGGAGCACCTTCGGGCGCAGGGCGAGGGCGCGGGCGATCGCGACCCGCTGCTGCTGCCCGCCGGACAGCCGGCGCGGGTAGGCGTCGGCCCGGTCGGCCAGGCCGACCCGGTCGAGCAGTTCGGCGGCGAGTTCGAGCACCTCCCGCCGGGGCCGGCCCTGCGCCGCCACCGGTGCCTCGGCGACGTTCTCCAACGCGGTCAGGTGCGGGAAGAGGTTGAAGTTCTGGAAGACGAACCCGATGTGGGTGCGCTGGCGCAGGATCTCCCGTTCCTTCAGTTCCCGCAGCCGGTTGCCGGTACGGCGGTATCCGATCAGTTCGCCGTCGATGCGTACCGAGCCGCGGTTGACCTTCTCGAGGTGGTTCACGCAGCGCAACAGCGTGGACTTGCCGGATCCGGACGGGCCGAGGACGACGACGACCTCGCCGGCCCGGACCCGTAGGTCGATTCCGCGCAGCACCTCCAGCGGGCCGAAGCTCTTGTGGATGCCGCGCAGTTCGACCATCGGCCGCGGCGGGGCGCTCACCGCTCACCGGCCAGGTCCGTCGCGAACTGCTCACGGCCGGCGCGGCGTTGCCGCCGGGCCGCCGCGACGTTGCCGGCGAACCGGCGGACCCGTTGCAGCGGCGTGGGCGGGAGCGTCCGTACCGCGCCGCGGGCGTAGTGCCGCTCGACGTGGTACTGCACGATCGACAGGACGGTGGTCAGCAGGAGGTACCAGATCGCCGCGACCAGCAGCAGCGCGATGACCCGGCCGTTGCGGGCGTAGATCACCTGCACCTGGTAGAAGAGTTCCGGGATGGCCATGATGTAGACGACCGAGGTCCCCTTGACCATGCCGATGATCTCGTTGCCGGCGTTGGGCACGATGCTCCGCATCGCCTGCGGCAGCAGGATCCGCCGGACCTGACGGCCGCGGGGGATGCCGAGCGCGGCGGCCGCCTCCAGTTGCCCCTGGTCGACCGAGAGGAACCCGGACCGGACGATCTCGGCCGCGTAGGCCGCCTGGTGCAGGGCCAGCCCCAGGGTCGCGGCGGTCATCGGCCCGATCAGGTCCATGGTGCCGACGGCGAAGAACGACGGGCCGAACGGGATCCCGAACGAGATCTGGTCGTACAGCAGTGCCAGGTTGAACCAGAAGAGGAGTTGCAGGATCAGCGGTACGGAGCGGAACAGCCACACGTAGCCCCAGGCGACGGTGGTCAGCAGCGGGCTCGCGGACAGCCGCATCAGGGCGATCACGGTGCCGAGCAGGAATCCGAGCACGATGCCGAGCACGGTCAGTCGCAGGGTCACCCCCACCGACCGCAGGACGGTCTCGTAGAAGAGGTACTGGCCGACGAAGTGCCAGTCCCAGGCCGGATTCGTGACGAGCGCGTTGCCGGCCATGGCGACCAGCACCAGCGTCACGGCGGTCGCCGCCCAGCGCCACGGGTGGCGGGCCGGCACCACCTTCAGCGGCTTCTCCCCGGGCTGTGCCTCGGGTGGCCCTGGCCGGTCGATCGTGGGTGCGGGCGCGGTCATCGTGGCCTCCAGGAAGGCCCCGGCCGGCCGGTGGTCGGGCGGCACGAGACGGCGCGATGCGGCGCCGGACCCGTCGGGGCAGGGGAGAGGTGGTGGGTGGGCGGCGCTTGCGCCGGTGGCTCAGGCGCGGCGTCGGCGGACTGCCCTGTCGCCGACGGTCAGCGCGGACACCGCCCGCCGGCGTATCGCACGAGGTCGATGACGAGCCGGGCGACGAGAAACTCTGCCGCGCGCTTCATGGGCTCGATGTTTGTCAATTACGTGGGCCGTGTCAATGGGTGTCTCAGATTTGGTATCCGGAGCAGCCAACTATTTGGTGACAGTGCTGGGCGGGGTGAATGTGCTCCTATATTCCATGGGGTGAGTGGGAGATGGAACTGTTACGGCGATTGCTGGAATGGGAACATCGTTAAATGTGCAGGTCGGGGTAATTGTCGGCGCGGAAATGCGCTTTCCGGGGCGCCCGGGCTACCGCTCGACGCGTCCGAGCCAGGTGGTCAGCAGCGCCTCCAGGTGGGCCGCCTCCTGCGGGGTGAGGGTGTCGAGCAGGCGGCGCTCGTTGCGCATGTGCTCGGTGAACGCCTCGTCGATCAGACGCCGGCCGGCCGGGGTCAGCGCGACCACCCGGCCACGGCCGTCGCTGCCGCTGCGGCGCCGGGTGACCAGGCCGTCGCGTTCGAGTCGGTCGATGCGCTTGGTCATCGCCCCGGTGGTGACCATCGTGAACCGGGCGAGTTCGCCGGGGGCCCGCTCGTACGGTTCACCGGCCCGGCGCAGGGCGGCGAGCACGTCGAACTCGCCCTCGCCGAGGCCGTGCCGGTGGTAGACGACGCAGAGTTCCTCGGTCAGGTGGGCGGCGAGCCGGTGCAGGCGTCCGATGACACCCTGCGGCGCCACGTCGACGTCGGGCCGCTCCCGGGCCCACTCCCGCTGGATCCGGGCGACGTGGTCGAGGCGCTGATCACTCATGGTCGCAGTGTACCTTCCGTGGAAGCTATATTGCTTCCATGGAAGGTAATTTCCGGTGGAGCCTGGTGACCGCGATCGCGCCGGTGGCCTGGGGCACGACCTACTACGTCACCCACCAGTTCCTGCCCGCCGACCAGCCGCTCTACGGGGCGGTGATCCGGGCCCTGCCGGCCGGCCTGCTGCTGCTCGCCGTACGCCGGAAGCTGCCGAGCGGCTCGTGGTGGTGGCGGTCGGCGGTGCTCGGCACCCTGAACATGGGTGCCTTCTTCGCCCTGGTGTACCTGGCCGCACAGGTGTTGCCGACCAGCGTCGCGTCGACCGTCATGGCCACCTCGCCGGTCGCCATGATGATGATCGCCTGGGCGTTGCTCGCCGAACGCCCGCACCTGCTCGCCCTGGCCGGCGCCGGAATGGGGATCGCGGGAGTCGGTCTCATGCTGTTCGCCGGTACGTCGACCGTCGACCCCGTCGGCGTACTGGCCTCGGTGGCGGCGATGGTGATGTCGTCGTTCGGCTACGTCCTGGCCAAACGGTGGGGCGGCCAGGTCGACGTGCTGGCGTCGACCTCGTGGCAACTCGTGGCCGGCGGCGCCGTCCTGCTGCCGGTCGCGGTCGCCGTGGAAGGGGCGCCGCCGGACCTCGACGGCGCGGCGGTCCTCGCCTTCGGATACGTGACGGTGATCGCCACCGCGCTCGCCTTCGTCGCCTGGTTCGCCGGTCTGCGGCACCTCAGCGCCGCCGCGGTGGGGCTGATCGGCCTGCTGAACCCGGTGACCGGGGTGCTGCTCGGCACCCTGCTCGCCGCCGAGACGCTCACCGCCCGGCAGGCCGGCGGCATCGCGCTCGTGCTGGTCGGGATCGTCCTCGGGCAGCCGGCGGTGGCGGCCCGGCTGACCGGCCGGCCGGGGCGTGGCCGGCGGGTCGGTCCCGGGACCCCGGCGTCCGGCGGTCGGCGCCGCCGGTCGGCACCGACAGCGTGACCCTTCGCAAGGTCGATCGGATCGGCCGAACGGACATTGGAATGCGCTTTCTTGCGGATGGTCAAGACCGGTCCCGGCAAACAGATACTTGTCGAAACATCCGGGCCGTGCGTCGCGGTGCACCGACCACAGTCGACGGTCCATTCAAGATCGGCGGTATCGATGATCGAGGGTACGGTTCTGCCGACCGGCCCGACCACGCACGGGTGGACCGCTGTCGACTTCGCCGCCACCCCGACCGCCTCCGCGCCGATCACCTGGGGACAGCGGGCGCTCTGGATGGCCATCCTGCGCAAGCCCGACTACCAGCCGAAGATCAACCTGCGTCGGGTGGTGGCCGTGCCCCGCCGTGCCCCGGCGGACGTGCTGCGGGCCGTCGGTGCCCTGCTCACCCGGCACAGCTCGCTGCGTACCCGGCTGCGTACGGTCGACGGCGAGCTGCGCCAGGTCGTCGCCGACCGGGGCAGCCAACCGGTGCTGCTGGTGCCCGCTGACACCACCGCCGACGGCGTCCCGGCCGACGTCCGCGCCGCCGACGTCGCCCGGGTCGCCGACGAGACCGCCGCCACACTGGCGTCGACCGCGTTCGACCACGCCGAGGAGATGCCGCAGCGGATCGCGCTGGTCCTGGTCGCCGGGCGGGTCCGCCAGGTCGTGATCGTCTTCAGTCACACCACGGTGGACTTCCGGGCCGCCGAACTGGTCCTGCGCGACCTGCGGCTGCTGCTGCTACGCGGATCGATCGACACCCCGGCCGGGTTGCAGTCGGTCGACGTCGCCCACCGCGAGCACGACACCGCACACCGCCGGCGCGGCGAGCGGGCGGTCACGCACTGGGTCGCCGGCTACGGCCGCCTGCCGCGGGAGACCCTGCCCCCGGTCGGCCCGCCGCACTCGCCCCGGTTCCGGCGCGGCGTGCTGGTCTCGGCGGCCGCCGACACCGCCGTACGGATGATCGCCAACCGGCATCAGGTCACCAGCTCGACGGTCATCCTCGCCGCCACCTCGCTGGTCCTGGCGAAGTGGTCCGGCAACGACGTCGTGGGCGTCTACACCATGGTCAGCAACCGGTCGCTGCCCGGCTACGACGAGGCGATCGCCAAACTCAACCAGCTCGGCATGGTCGTCGTCGACCTGACCGACCGGCCCGCCTTCGCCGACCTGCTGCCCCGGGTCTGGTCGTCGGCGATGAACGCCTACCGGTCGGCGTACTACGACCCGGCCGACATGCGCACCGCGTTCGAGGCGGCCGGCTACCCGTACGCCACCGGTATCAACGCGCACTGCTACCTCAACGACATCCGGCTCACCACCGACGCCGACCTCTTCGGCCACGACACCGACCCGGCCCGGGTCCGTGCCGCGCTGGCCGGGTCGTCGTTCGACTGGACCGAGTCGTTCGACGCGTTCACCTGGCGGACCCGGATCGAGATCGTCGACCGGCCGGGCGGCCTCGGCCTCGCGCTGACCGCCGACACCGCCCACCTGCCGCCCGACCGGGCCGAGCGCTTCCTGCGCGACCTGGACCGGCTGCTGGTCGAGGCGGCCTTCCACGACGTGCCGTGGCCATGGCTCTAGCGCCGGCCACCACCCGACCGCGACCGGCACCCACCGCGGCGGTCACCCCGGCCCGTCCCGGCCGGACACCCACCGGCCAGAAGTCACCCGAGGAGTGTGGCGAACGATGATCGAGCTGCCGCTGTCGCCAGCGCAGGAACGACTGTGGTTCCTCGACCGGTTCGATCCGGGTCAGCCCAACAACGTCGCCTTCGCCCGCCGCCTGCACGGCCCGCTCGACCCGGACCTGCTCGCCCGGGCCCTGGCCGTGGTCACCACCCGGCACGAGGCGCTGCGGGCCACGTTCGTCGAGCGCGACGGCGCCCCGGTGCAGCTGATCGCCGACCCCGGCGAGTTCGACCTCGAACGCGTCGACCTGTCCGCCGAGCCCGAGCAGCTGCGCGAGGATCGCGCCCGCGAGATCGGCTGGGACTACTTCGACACCCGGTTCGACCTGGCCGCCGGGCCGCTGATCCGGGCCGCGCTGCTCAGGTTCGCCGCCGACGACCACCTGCTGGTCATCGTCGTCCACCACGTCGTCTTCGACGGCGCCTCCCAGGCGATCCTGATCGCCGACCTCGGCATCGCCTACGGCGCCCTGCTCACCGGCACCGAGCCGGCGTTCACCCCGCTGCCGGTCGGCTGGGGCGACTACGTACGCGAGCAGGCCGACCAGCCGCCCGGCAAGACCGAACAGGACCTCGCCTACTGGCGGGAACGGCTCGCCGACGCACCCGCCCTGACCCTGCCGACCGACCTGCCCCGGCCGCTGTTCAAGACCCCGCGCACCGAACGGGTGCACCACCGGATCGCCGGCGACCTGGCCGGTCAGGTGCAGCGGCTGGCCCGCAGCCAGCGCTGCACCCCGTACATGGTGCTGCTCACCGCCTGGCAGCTGCTGCTCGGCCGGCACGCCGGACAGAGCGACGTCAGCGTCGGCTCGGCCAGCGCCGGCCGGTCCCGCACCGAACTCGAACCGCTCGTCGGCTGCTTCGTGCACACCCTGGTCATGCGCGGCGACCTGTCCGGCGACCCCACCGTCGCCGAACTGCTGCGCCGCACCCGCACCACCGCCCTGGAGGCGTACGCGCACCAGCAGATCCTCTTCGAACGGCTGGTCGGCGAACTCGACGTGGCCCGCGACGTCAGCCGCACGCCGCTGTTCGAGACGATGTTCATCCTGCACACCCAGGACAGTCCGGAGATGGACATCCTGCCCGGCATCAAGGGCGCGCCGTTCTCGATCGGCATCACCCAGGTCCTGTTCGACCTGGTGCTCGACGCCTGGATCGGCCCGGGAATGCTGGCCCTGTCGCTGCGCTACGACACCGGCCTGTTCACCCCGGACACCGTGCGCGCCTTCCTGCAACGCTACGAGGTGCTGCTCCGCGCCATGATCGCCACCCCGGACGCGCGGCTGTCCGAACTGCCGATGGACGACGTCGCCGGGCAGCGCCAGGTCCTCGCCTGGGGCCAGGGGCCACGCCGCCGCTACAGCGGCACCGTACCGGGCCTGTTCGCCGCCCGGGCGGCCGCGCACCCGGACGCGCCGGCCGTCGACGACCAGACGTACGGCGACCTCGACGCCCGGGCCAACCGGATCACCCGGCACCTGGCCGGGCTCGGCGCCGGGCCGGGCACCGTCGTCGGCATCTGCCTGGACCGCGGCCCCGACCTGGTCGCCACCCTGCTGGCCGTCTGGCGCTGTGGCGCCGCCTACCTGCCGCTCGACCCGAACCTGCCGGCCGCCCGGCTGTCCTGGCTGCGTGCCGACGCCGGCGCCACCCACCTGGTCACCCGGCGCGGCGTGACTCCCGACCTCGACCCCGCCGGGTACGCCCACGTCGTCGACCTCGCCGACGACCCGGCCGCGGGCGAGCCGGCCGACGCCGTCGAACCCCGGTACGACCCGCAGGGGCTGGCCTACGTCCTGCACACCTCCGGCTCCACCGGCCGGCCCAAGGGCGTCGAGGTGTCGCACGCCGCGCTGACCAACCTGCTGCTGTCGATGCGTGACACCCTCGGCAGCGGCCCGTCCGACGTGTGGCTCGGGATCACCTCGCTGTCGTTCGACATCAGCGGCCTGGAGCTCTACCTGCCGCTGGTCACCGGTGCCCGGCTGGTCCTCGTGCCCGAGGACAGCCTCCGGGACGGCGTCGCCGTCGTCCGGATCGCCCACGACAACGCGGTCACCCACGTGCAGGCCACCCCGTCCGGCTGGCGGATGCTGCTCGACGCCGGCTTCAACACGCCGACGGTGACCGCACTGACCGGGGGCGAGGCGCTGCCACCCCGGCTCGCCCGCGAGCTGCGGCCCCGGGTGCGCCGCCTGGTCAACGTGTACGGCCCGACCGAGACGACGATCTGGTCCACGGCCGGCGAGATCGCCGACGCCGCCTCGGAGATCACCCTCGGCGGCCCGCTGGCCAACACCCAGCTCTACGTCGTCGACGCCGCACTGCGGCCGGTGCCGGTCGGCGTACCCGGCGAACTGCTGATCGGCGGCGCCGGCGTCGCGCTCGGCTACCGGGGCCGGCCGGAACTGACCGCGCAACGGTTCGTCCCGGACCCGTACGGGCCACCCGGCGCCCGCCTCTACCGCACCGGCGACCGGGTCCGCTGGCTGCGCGGCGGCAAGCTGGAGTTCCTCGGCCGGGTCGACCACCAGGTGAAGATCCGTGGCCACCGCATCGAACTCGGCGAGGTCGAGGCCCGGCTCAGCGGACACCCCGACGTGCACCTGGCCGCCGTCCTCACCGCGGGGGAGGGGCACGACGCCCGGCTGGTCGGCTACGTCACCGCCGCCCCGGGCGCCGAACCGTCCAGCCGGCAGCTGCGCGCCCACCTGGCCGAGGAACTGCCCGCCTACATGGTTCCCGGCCAGATCGTCGTGCTCGACGCCATGCCGCTGAACACCGCCGGCAAGATCGACCGCCGTAACCTGCCCGCCGCCGAGGCCGGCGACCTCGAGGTACGCGAGTACGTCGCACCCCGTACCGAACTGGAGGAGATGGTCACCGCCACCTGGGGCGAGGTGCTCGGCCGCGAGCAGGTCGGCGTCCTCGACGACTTCTTCGACATCGGCGGCCACTCGCTGCTGGCGACCCGGGTCGTCGCCCGGCTCGGGGCCGCCCTCGGCCTGGAGGTGCCGATCCGGGTGCTGTTCCTGCACTCCACCGCCGAGACGTTCGCCGCCGCCGTCGAGGAACTTCTCGTCGCCGACGTCGAACAGCTCTCCGACGACGAGGTCGAAAGCCTGCTCGACGGCGGGGTGGCCCGGTGACCGTCACCGCACCCCGGCCGGGCGGCCTGTCCGAGCAACGCCGGGCCCTGATCGCCCAGCGGCTGCGCCGGGCGGCGGCGGCCACCGCCACGGCGCCGGCGGCGATCCCGCGCCGGCCGGACGGCGACCCGCCCGCCGTCTCGTTCGGGCAGGAGCGGCTCTGGTTCATGGAGCAGCTCAACCCGGACACGACCGCGTACGTGATGCGGGCCGCCGTCCGGCTCCAGGGCCGGCTGCACCTCGACGCCCTGCGGGCCGCCCTCGGCGACCTCGCCGACCGCCACGAGAGCCTGCGCACCAGCTTCCCGGTCTCCGACACCGGCCTGCCGACCGTCCACATCGCACCGACCGTGGAGATCCCGTTCCGGTTCGTGCCGCACGACCCGGCCGCCGGACCCGACGTGCTCGGCTGGGCCCGGACCCTGACCACCGGGGACGCCGGCCCGTTCGACCTGACCCGGGCCCCGCTGCTGCGGGCCATGGTCGTCGAGATCGGCCCCGACGACCACGTGCTGCACATCGCCATGCACCACGCGATCAGCGACGGCTGGTCGCGTCCGGTCCTGCTCGGCGACTGGGCCGCCCTCTACGCCGCCCGGCTCGGCCGCTCCCCGGCGCCACCACCGCTACCCATCGGCTACGCCGACTACGCCGCCTGGCAGCGCGAACGCCTCGACGGCCCGGCCGGCGAGGCGGACCTCGCCTACTGGCGGCGGACACTGTCCGGCGTACCGCCGCTTGACCTGCCGACCGACCGGCCCCGCCCGCCGGAGATGGGCATCGACGGCGCCGGCCTCAAGGTCCGCTTCCCGGACGAGCTGATCGAGGCGCTGCGCCACCTCGGCCGCGAACACCAGGCGACCCTGTTCATGACCCTGCTCGCCGGCCTGCACACCCTCCTGCACCGGGCCACCGGGCAGCGCGACTTCGCGGTCGGCTCACCGGTCGCCGGCCGGATCCGCCCCGAGTTGGAGAACCTGGTCGGGCTCTTCGTCAACATGCTGTCGCTGCGGGCCGGCATCGGCGCCACGACGACCTTCGCCGACCTGCTCGACCAGACCCGTGACCGGGTCCTGGAGGCCCTCAGCCACCAGGAGTTGCCGTTCGAACGGCTGGTCCAGGACCTCAACGTCGAACGCGACACCAGCCGGTCCCCGATCTTCCAGGTCCTCTTCGGCATGCACAACTCCGAGGGGCCGGCCGGCACCTGGCCGGACGGCCTCACCGCGCTGCGCTACGGCCTGCAGATCACCAGCACCAAGCACGACCTCTCGCTCTACGTCGATGAACGCTACGACGGCATGTGGGCCGTCTTCGGCTACCGCACCGACCTGTTCGACGAATCCACGATCGCCCGGCTCGCCACCCAGTACGTACGGCTGCTGACCCACGCCGCCCGCCACCCCGACGCGCTCCTGTCCGAACTGGACCTGATGAGCGCCGAGCGGCGGTCGGCCGTGCTCGCCCTCGGCACCCCGCCGCCCGCACCCGCCGTCGCCGGCACCCTCGCCGACGTCGTCAGCCCGCACGTCACCGCGACCCCCGACGCCCCGGCGATCGTCGCCGCCGGCACGACCACCAGCTACCGCGACCTCGACGCCGCTGCCAACCGGCTCGCCAACTGGCTGCGCGGCCGGGGCGTCGGGCGCGGCGCGCTCGTCGGCGTCTGCCTCGAACAGTCAGCCGAACTGGCCTCGGCGCTGCTCGGCGTGCTGCGTGCCGGTGCCGCCTACGTACCGCTCGACGCCGAACTGCCCCCGGCCCGCCTCGCCGCCATGGTCGACGACGCCCGGCCCGCCCTGGTCCTCACCACCGCCGAACTCACCGACCTGTTCGGCGCCGCACCCACCGTCGCCCTCGACCGGGTACGCGACCAGATCGCCGCCCGGCCGGCGACCCACCCCGGACCGGTCGCCGGCCCCGACGACCTCGCATACGTCATCTACACCTCCGGCTCCACCGGCCGGCCCAAGGGCGTCGGCGTCGCCCACCGGCAGGTCCGCAACTACCTCGCCGACGTCGCCGAACGCTTCGCAGCCGTACCCGGCGCCAACTGGGCCCTGCCCCAGTCGCTGTCGTTCGACTTCGCCGTCACCGTCTTCTACCTCGGCCTGGCGACCGGCGGCGCCGTCCACCTCGTGCCGCGCCGCTGCACCGGCGACGAACTCGCCACCTACCTGCGGGAACACCGCGTCGACTACCTGAAGATGACCCCGTCGCACCTCGCCGCCCTCGCCGTCGAGGTGCCGCCGGCCGACCTGGTCCCGGCCCGCGCGCTGATCCTCGGCGGCGAGGCGTCCCGGCTCGACTGGGCCGCCTCCCTCGCCACCGGCGACGCCTGGGTCGTCAACCACTACGGCCCGACCGAGGCCACCGTCGGCGTCACCACCTACCCCGTTCCCGCCGACGCCGACGGGACCGGTGCCACCCCGATCGGCACCCCGCTGCCACACGCCCGGGTCTACGTCCTCGACGACCGCCTGCGCCCCGTCCCGGTCGGCGCCACCGGCGAAATCCACCTCGGCGGCGACCGGCTCGCCCGCGGCTACCTCAACCAGCCCGGGCTGACCGCCACCCGGTTCGTCGCCGACCCGTACGCCGCCGACCCCGGCGCCCGCATGTACGCCACCGGCGACCTCGGCCGCTGGCGCCCCGACGGCCAGCTCGAATTCCTCGGCCGCCGCGACGGGCAGGTCAAGGTGCGCGGCTACCGGGTCGAACTCGGCGACGTCGAAGCCGCCCTGACCGGCTGCCCCGGCGTCGGCGCCGCCGTCGCGACGCTGCGCGGCGACCGGCTCGTCGGCTACCTCCAGCGCGAACCCGACCGGCCCGACACCGACCCCGCCACCCTGCGCCGGCTGCTCGCCGAGACGCTGCCGGAATACATGATCCCCAACCTGTTCGTCTGGCTGGACCGGTTGCCGCTGCAGGAACACGGCAAGGTCGACCGGAAGGCCCTGCCCGAGCCGGCCGTCGCCGTCTCCACCGTCGAACACGTCGAGCCGGACGGGCCGGTCGAGACCGCGATCGCCGAGATCTGGGCCGAGGTCCTGCGCGTCGAACGGGTCGGCGCCCTCGACGACTTCTTCGACCTCGGCGGCCACTCCCTGCTCGCCACCCAGGTCGTCGCCCGGCTGCGCCGCACGCTGACCGCCGACCGGCCGATCAGCGTCATGGACGTCTTCCGCTGCCGCACCGTACGCGCCCTCGCCGCCCTCGCCACCGGCGAGGACACCTCGACGACCGGCCGGCTGCTGCACGAACTGACCCGCCGCCCCACCGGCCCCCGGCTGCGCTCCTACGTCTGCGTCCCGTACGGCGGCGCCAACGCCGTCGTCTACCAGCCGCTCGCCGACGCGCTGCCCGACGGGCACAGCCTCTACGCCGTCGCCGTACCCGGCCACGACATCGGCCTCGCCGAGGAGATCGAACCGGTCACCGTCACCGCGCAGAAGTGCGTCGACGAGATCCTGGCCACCGTCACCGGACCACTCGTCGTCTACGGCCACTGCGGCCCCGGCGGCGCCCTCGCCGTCGAGATCGCCCGCCGGCTGGAGGAGGCCGGCCGCGAACTCGACGCCGTCTACCTCGGTGGCATCTTCCCGTTCGCCCGGCCGGTCGGCGGCCTCACCGGCTGGCTCTCCAAGCTACGGCTGCGGGAACGGTTCCGCGGCGACCGGGTCTACGCCAACTGGTTGCAGGGCATGGGCGCCGACCTCGGCGCCCTCGACGAGGAACAGCGACGGTTCCTGATCCGGGCCATGCGGCACGACGCCGAGGCCGCCGAGGACTACTTCACCGACCTGCTGCACAAGCGGGTGACCCCGCTGCGGGCACCGATCATCTCGGTGGTCGGCGACCGCGACCCCGGCACCGAATACCACGAGGAACGCTTCCGCGAGTGGCACTTCCTCTCCGGCACGACCGCCCTGGTCGTGCTCGCCGAGGCCGGCCACTACTTCGCCAAGTTCCGGGCCGGCGAACTCGCCCGCATCCTCACCGGCGTCGACCGGGAACTGGCCGCCGGTCCGGCCGGCACCGTCGAGCGGCCCGCGCCGGCCGCACCCGCGCCGGCCGCCTCCTGGGAACTGGCCGACGTCTCCCGCACCGCCGCCGCACCGGCCGACACCGGACGGCAGCCCGGAATGCGCCGCTTCCTCACCGTCGCCACCGGCCAGATCGTCTCGGCCACCGGCTCGGCGCTCACCGGCTTCGCCGTACCACTGTGGACCTACCTGGAGACCGGCTCGCTGATCCGGTTCGCGCTGTTCGCCGTACTCGGTCAGGTGCCCGGCATCCTCGTCGCCCCGATCGCCGGCGCGATCATCGACCGCAGCGACCGCCGGCTGGCCATGCTCGCCGGCGACATCGCCGCGCTCGCCGCCATCACCACCTTCGCCGCCCTCTACTGGACCGACAACCTGGTGCCCTGGCACATCTACACCTTCGTCGGCTGGCTGTCGGTCGCATTGACCTTCCAGCGCCTGGCCTACCTGTCGGCCGTACCGCAGCTCGTCCCCAAGCGATACCTCGGCCACGCCAACGGCATGGTGCAACTCGCCGGCGGTGTCGCACAGTTCCTCGTGCCGCTGGTCGCCGTCGGCCTCATCGCCAGCATCGGGCTCGGCGGCATCCTGCTGATCGACCTGGTCAGCTACGCGTTCGTGACGACCGTCCTGCTCATCGTCCGGTTCCCGAGCACGATGGCCCGGCGGCGCCGGGAGAGCCTGCTCGCCGAGATCACCGGCGGGCTGCGCTACACCGTACGGCACCGCAACTTCCGCGCCATGGTGCTCTTCTTCGCCGCCTTCAACCTCTTCCTCGCCCCGATGTTCCTGCTGCTGTCGCCGCTCGTGCTCGCCTTCGCCCCGCTGGAGTCGGTGGCCCGCGTCTCGCTCGCCGGTGGCGCCGGCGCCCTGCTCGGCGGCGGCATCATGGCGATCTGGGGCGGCCCGAGCCACCGCCGGATGCGCGGCATGCTCCTGATGACGTTCGTCTTCGCCGGAGCCGGCCTGCTCACCGGCCTGCGACCCAGCATCGCCGTGGTCGCCGCCGGCGCGCTCGGCATGTCACTGTCGCTGTCGGTGATCAACGGCATCTGGCTGACCATCATCCAGACCAAGGTGCCGCAGCGCCTGCACGCCCGGGTCATCGCCCTCAACATGGTCATCGCGCTGTCCACGATGCCGCTCGGCCAGGCCGTGCTCGCCCCGGGCCTCGTCCCGATCTTCGAGCCGCTGCTCCAGGAGGGCGGTCCGCTCGCCGGCACCGCAGGCCTGGTCCTCGGCGTCGGGGAGGGGCGGGGCACCGGCCTGCTGTACGTCGTACTCGGGCTCTGCGTCGCCGTCGTCGTCGCGGTGTCGATGCGGATCCGAAGCCTGGCCCGCTTCGACGACGAGGTCGCCGACGCGACACCGGACGACCTGGTCGGCCTGCAGACCTTTGCCGAGCGGACCGCCGCCGACGCAGGCGGCGAGCCGGTGACGGCGGCCGAGTCGCGCCAGCCGGTCAAGGTATGACCGATCTCCCGGGCCGGTAGCGGGCCCTGACGTTGCAGCGTTCGCGGGAGGTGGGTGTCGAAGTCGGTGGTCTCCGACAGCGCGGTGAGGGTGACCCCGCGGCGGCGGCGTAGCTCGCGTAGCCGTGGTCCGACCGCGGCCAGCGCGGCATCGAACTCGTGGCTCATCCGGCTCGTCACGGGCGGGCCGGGGTGGAGACTGCCGCGGCGGCGGGGGTACCACTGTTGGTCTCCACAGCGAATTCGGCGTATCCACAGCGAGTTCGCTGTGGAGCGAAACACCGACCGGTGCCCGTCACCAAGCTGATGGCGTCACGCCTGCGGCCCGGACGCTGCTGACGGCCACGGAACCCACGGCAACGCGTCCCGCCACCCTGGCCGGTCGGAAGCCCAGTCGGCGAGGATCCGCGCGACCGGCTCCACGCCGATGACGTCGGGCTGCCTCGGTACCTGCGCCTGGAAGTGCCGGTCGGCGCCGCCCTCCCGGTACTCCACCTGGTAGCTGAGGTCGTCGTTGAGATAGACCTGCAGGTAGTGGTGTCCGGCCGGCTCCCGGTCGAGCCGCTCGACGATGACGAACCGCTGTCTCAGGTTCATGTCGGCCAGCAGGTCGTGCAGCACCCGGCGGCCGGCGTCCGTACCCGTTGCCGGTCGGCCGAAACGGCGGGGCGATCCGACCGTTCGTCGTGCCCCGCAGGGGAATCGCGGGCAGCGTGTGGGCCCGGCCCGGTGCGATCATCTCCGGCGTGGAGAATTACCGGCTCACCGACGAGCGGTTGGCATGGCTGGCGGTACGCGCCGAGGTGGCGCGCCGGTCCAAGCGTCGGGGCATCCTCGGCTGGATCGACGCGCTGACGCACCGGGACTCGCTGCAGAACCTCGCCTACAGCGGCCCCGACAGCGGCCGCGTCACCGTCGTCAGTGACGACGAACGCCACGAGCGGATGAACGACACGATGGCCGACTACGCCGGTGCGGTCGACGAGGTCGCCCGCCGGATGACCCAGGAGCAGCGGCGGATGCTCCGGGCGACCGGTGCCGTGCCGGCCGGGTTCATGGACGAGGTCGAGAAGGAACGGCGGCGCTGGACGTAGCCGGCAACTGACGGGGCGGGCGCCGGCGCAGGATCTGGGCGGCGTTGTTCGCGGCCCGGCGGGCGGCCGTGGCCAGTCGCGGCCGCAGGAAGTGGTCCGGGAAGCCGGCGATCTCGATGACGGCGACCGGCCGGCCGGCCGGACCGAGCACCGGAACGGCGACCACCTCCAGCCCGGCCGGCCCGCCACCCACGTCCGGGCCAGGGGCGGCGGCCGGGCCACGACCACCCGACCCGACCGGGTCCGGCGCACCGGACAGCAGGAGTTGGCCACCGACGCTGTCCGGGGCGGGGGACCGGTCGGGGTAGCCGCGCATGACGGCGGCGTACCTCCGGGTGAACAGCCGTTCGACGGCGACCGCCTCGTCGCCGCGCAGGACGAGCAGCCGAACGACCTGGTCGGTGTCGTAGGCAAGTTCGAGCAGGTACGGCATCAGGACCCGACGCAGTTCCTGCTCGTCGGCGGTGACGGTGGTGACCAGGCGGAGCAGTCGGGGCCCGGCCAGGTAGCGGGTGCCGTGCCGCTGGACGACGTCGAGGCGCTGGAGCGTACGCAGCAGCCGGTAGGTGGTGGTCTTCGGCAGACCCGCCCGGTGGACCAGGTTCGCCAGCGTGTGCGGCGTTCCGCCGGTGGCGACGAGTTCCATCAGGGTGACGAGGCGTTCGGCGACCTCGGTGCGGGCGTCGGCGGGTGGGGTGGGCAGGCTGGACATGACCGCTCCAGACCTATCGGTCGGCTACGTCGGATGGCTGGTCGCGAAGCCGGTCCAACTCTGCCTGATACGCCGTTCACCGGCCAAAACGCCGGTTCCGGCAGCCGGAACCGGCGGCTGTCGCGATCCCGACCGGGTCGGCGTCCGCCGTCGGCGCCGGAAGGTCCTCCACCGGTACGCACGACGGTGGGGCAGGAGGGCTGCTGGGGTAGCATCTCCTGTCGAAAATCGCCGCCGGAGAAGGATTCGATGAGTACCCAGACCGAGACTCTTGAGTTTCAAGCTGAGGCACGCCAGCTCCTGCACCTGATGGTCCATTCGATCTATTCGAACAAGGACACCTTCCTGCGGGAACTGATCTCCAACGCGTCCGACGCGCTGGACAAGCTGCGGCTACAGGCCCTGCTCGACAAGGAACTCCAGGTCGACACCTCCGACCTGCACATCGACATCGAGATCGATGCCGAGCGGCGTACGCTCGCCATCCGTGACAACGGGATCGGCATGTCGCGTGACGACGTGGTCAGCCTGGTCGGCACGATCGCCAAGTCCGGCACCGCCGAGTTCCTGCGCAAGCTGAAGGACACCAAGGACGCCGCCGCGTCGAAGGACCTGATCGGGCAGTTCGGGGTCGGTTTCTACTCCAGCTTCATGGTCGCCGACAAGGTCACCCTGCTGACCCGCAAGGCCGGCGAGCAGCAGGCGACGCGCTGGGAGTCGACCGGCGAGGGGACGTACACGATCGAGCAGGTCGACGACGCGCCGCAGGGTACGACGGTCACCCTGCACCTCAAGCCGGCCGACGAGGAGGACCAGCTCTTCGACTACACGAAGCCCTGGAAGATCCGGCAGCTGGTCAAGCAGCACTCGGACTTCATCGCGTGGCCGATCCGGATGCCGGTCGACCAGCCGCCGGCCGGTGAGACCGACACCGAGGCCGAGGGCGAGATCACCGCCCCGGCGACCGAGACGGTCAACTCGATGAAGGCGCTCTGGGCCCGTCCGAAGGACGAGGTCGAGAAGTCCGAATACCACGAGTTCTACAAGCACGTCAGCCACGACTGGACCGACCCGCTCGACATCATCCACCTGCGGGCCGAGGGCACCTTCGAATACCAGGCGCTGCTGTTCATCCCGTCGCACGCGCCGCTCGACCTCTTCACCCGCGAGGCGAAGCGCGGCGTCCAGCTCTACGTCAAGCGTGTGTTCATCATGGACGACTGCGAGCCGCTGGTCCCCGAATACCTGCGCTTCGTCAAGGGTGTCGTCGACGCCCAGGACCTGTCGCTGAACGTGTCGCGGGAAACCCTGCAGCAGGACCGGCAGGTGCAGCTCATGCGGCGCCGCCTGGTCAAGAAGGTGCTGTCGTCGATCAAGGACCTGCTGACCTCCGACGCCGAGCGCTACGACACGTTCTGGCGGGAGTTCGGCCGGGCTGTCAAGGAGGGCCTGCTCAGCGACGTCGACAACCGGGACGCGATCCTGGAGATCACCTCGGTCGCCTCGACCCACGACGCCGACAAGCCGACCACGCTGCGGCAGTACGTCGAGCGGATGAAGGACGGCCAGGAGCACATCTACTACGTGACGGGGGAGTCGCGGTCGGTCATCGAGAACTCTCCGCACATGGAGGCGTTCCGGGCCAAGGGCTACGAGGTGCTGCTGCTCACCGACCCGATCGACGAGCTGTGGGTGGAGTCGGTGCCGGAATTCGACGGCAAGCGGTTCCAGTCGATCGCCAAGGGGCAGGTCGACCTCGACACCGACGAGGAGAAGAAGGCCGCCGAGGCCGAGCGTGAGCAGCGCAAGGAGGAGTTCGCCGACCTGCTGTCGTGGATGACCACGACGCTGGAGGACGACGTCAAGGAGGTTCGGCTCTCGTCCCGCCTCACCACCTCGCCGTCCTGCGTGGTCAGTGACGAGCACGACGTCACGCCGACCCTGGAGAAGATGTACCGGGCGATGGGGCAGGAGGTGCCGCGGATCAAGCGGATCCTCGAACTCAACCCCAGCCACCCGCTGGTGACCGGCCTGCGTACGGCCCGCGCCGAGGGCAAGGACGAGGCCACCCTCGCGCAGACCGCCGAACTGCTCTACGGCATGGCACTGCTCGCCGAGGGCGGCGAGCTGAGCGACCCGGCCCGCTTCATCCGCGTGCTCTCCGAGCGCCTGACCACGGCGCTCTGACCCGTCGCCCGGGCCCGGCGCCGGGCCCGGCCCGGGCAGCACGGCCGCGCCCGGCGTCTGGCTGACCGGCCGGTCAGCCGCCGCCGAGCGCGGTCTTCGGTTCCGCCCGGTACGTCGTCGTGTCCTCCCGGCCCTTGCCGAGCACGCCGCCACCGGGCGTCTCGACCACGAACACGTCCTCGTCGGTCAGGATCCGGCGCTCCCCGTCGGCACCGGCGGCCGGGGCGCGGGCGGCGTCGACCGGCTGCCCATCGGCGCTGGTCCGCCGGGTGGCCAGCTCCGGCGGTACGGTGCCGCCGCGGTTGCCGCCGGCCGGGAAGGCCGAACCGGTCGGGGCACGACGCAGCGAGCTCGGTACCTCTTCGAGCCGGGACACCGCCGAGCCGGACGGCGGCAGCGCGGGCGCGTCGAGGACCGGCGCGGACGTGTCGGCCCGGGCCTCCTCGGTGCCGACCCACTGTGCGTCCGGGTTCGACCGGCGCCGGTCCCGCGCGGTCGCCTTGCGCCGGTCACCGGTGGCGGGCGGCGGGGTGGCGCCCGCCGCCGGACGCCCGAGAACCGGCGGGGTGGTGCCGGGCCGGGCCGGGGTGTTCGGACCGCCGATCCGGTCGCCGCGCGTCGGCTGCGCCGTCGGCGTCTGGCGCAGGACCGGCGGCGCGAGCCCGGCCGGCGGGCGGCCGAACGGGCTGTCCCGGCCCGGCTGCTGCCGAAGCTGGGTGCCGTCCTGGGCGCCGCCGCCGCGACCGGGTAGCCGGCCACCCGGCGGGACCGCCCCCGGCGTGCGGGCGGCCGGCGACGTGAGCGCCGGCTGCGCCGGCGGTTGCGGGATGCCACCCGGGCCGCGGCCCTGGAGGACGCCGTTGCGCATGCTGGCCGGATTGGGCGGCAACGCGGGTGGCGCCGCACCCGGCCGTGGTACGCCCGCCGGGGCGGTGCCGGGCGCCGGACCGCTGCCCGGGAGCTGGCCCGGGTTTCCGCCGGGATTGCCGCTAGGCCCGTTCGGCAGCCCGGGTGCGGCCGGCGGTCGCAGTGCCGGCATGGCCGGCGGGGTGCGGTTCGGGGCGACCGGCGGTGACACCGCCGGCATGACCGGTGCGACCGGCCGGCCCACGTCGGGCCGGGTCGGCACGGCCCGTGGATCGGTGACCCGGCTGGGGTCGGGCGCCCGGGGCGGTGCCGGCCGCGTCGGATTGTTGGTAAGTGCGGTCGGCACCACCGGTGCGGGTGGCGCGACCGGCGGGGTGACGGTGATGCGCGGCACCCCGGGCGGCGGCGGAGCACCCAGGTTCGGGCCACCCCCGGGCGTACGCCAGGGCGGGTGCCCGACGACGTTCATCACCGCGTTCGGCGGCATGAACGGTGGACCGTGCCCGCCGCTCATCTTGCTGAACGTGTCGAAGTATTCGCCGGCGACCCGGTAGGCGAGCTGCTGCGCCTTGCGGTTGTATTCCTGCTGGGTCTCGTTGACGGCCTCGGACTCGGCGGCCTTCAGCCCGGCGTCCCCGTCGTAGATGCCGAGGGTGATGCCGGTCTTGAAGCCCTCCATGAAGGCGGTGCCGCCGCTGGCGGTCTTCGCGTCGTCGATCGCCGCCTCGTACTCGTTCCAGAGATTTTCCACGTCGGTCCGGGACTGGCGGGCGATGCCGACCTGGGCGCGCAGCGCGGTCTCGTTGTTGAGCGCGGCGTCCATCCACTCGTCGAGGTAGGCCAGGGTGGTACCCGGCCCCATCTTCATGAACGCGTCGCGGGCCTCGGCCGACTTCCACGTCTCGTCGTACAGCGTCCGGCTCTGCGTGAGCAGTTGCTCACGGATGCTGGCGAGCAGGGCGTACGCGTTGTGCCACTGGTCGGCCAGGGCCGAGATGTCCTCCGGGTGCTGCCCCATGAGCTGCTGGTAGACGACCTCGATGGTGGCGCCGCCGTCGCCCGCCGGCGGGGTGAACGACAGGTTGGGGTTGGATTCCGGCTGGTGGTAGCGGGTGCCCTCACCGTTGGGTCCGCCGGAGCTGTAGATGGCCCGGGCGCCCCAGTATTCGGCCATGACGTCTCCCCTCGGATCGCGGTGGTGCCGCTACCAGCTCGGCAGGTAGTTGCGGTCCTGAATCTCCTCCAGCGCCTCGGCGCCCGGCGACTCCGGAGTGCCCTCGACACCCTCGGTCTGCTCGCCGATGACGACCCGCTGGGTCTCGTTGCCCTGGCCGTCGGTGCTGGTGATGGTCTGCACCCCGGCGGCGGTGGTGGAGTCGGTGTTCGTCGAGGTCACCGCCCCGTCGGCGTTGCTCCGGGTGACCGTGGTCGACTGGCTGCCGTCGCTCCCGTAGCGGCTGGTGGTGGTCTCGCTGCCGGTCACGTTGCCGTTCCCGTCGTACGACGTCTGGGTCGTGACGTAGCCGTCGGAGGTCGCGTAGCCGCTCGTCCGGCTCGAACTGCGGCTGATCACCTCGCCGTTGGCGCCGGTGACGACGATCGTGGTCATCGTGCCGCCACCGGGGATGTTGAACTCGGTGATCGAGCGGGTGGTGCCCGCCGAGCCGACCGTGCTGGTCGTGGTGCTGCCGTCCGGGTTGTGGGTGATCTCGGTCGGGCCGTTGAACGACTCGCCGGCGGTGTATTGGCCGGTGCCCTCCTGGATGGCCTGGCTGTAGGCGTCGAACCAGGTCTCGCCGGTGACCCACGGCGGCAGGCCGGCCGGGCGTTCGGCGCGCGAGTCGCCGAACGCGAACAGCACCGAGTCGAGTGAGGCGGCCGACCAGCCGTCGGTCGAGGAGTAGGCGTCGGCCACGGTCTGGGCGGCCATCCCGATGTTGTTCAGCGCGGTGCCGAGGAACAGCAGGTATTGCTGCAGTTCACCGTAGTTGGCCGTCATCTGCGACATCGCGTACGCGCCCTCGGGCAGGACGTTGCCGGTCCACGCGGTCGCCGGCAGCGAGCCGAGAAGGTTCAGCCGGGGGGTGAGACCGTTGAGGTTCTCCTCGATGGTCTTCATGTCCTTGCCGTAGTCGACCAGGCCGTCGATGTCGACGTCGAGCGGCTCCTGGCCGTCGAGCCAGGTCCGCGAGGTGTTGGCCCGGGTCTGCTCCCCGTACGGATTGTGGACGCCGCCGCCCCCGTCCTCTGCCACCGACCCTCCCCAATGGTCCGGCGCGCCCGATGGTCCGGCGCCCGATCGTCCGGCGCGCCCGATGGTGTCCGGCGCCTCGGCCGGATCGTCCCCGACCGGTATCCATGATCCGGAACGAGTCTAGTGCCGGCCGGCAAGCCACCCTACCCGGCGTGTTGGCCGCCTCTCGTACGCTACCCAGGGTGGATCGATCGGACGAAGGACGCTACGTTCGGATCTCTGCCAGACGCACCGATATGTCGATACAGGCTGGCTCCGCCAGGGGAGCCGGGTGAAAAGGAGCGGGGTGACACCACGATGACGGCGACTCCGGGAATGGGCCAGGTCCAGGCCACCCAGGCGCAGCTCGACGCGATGGCGCAGAAGTGCCAGGAGACCCGGGAGAGCTTGGCGACCGGCATGGCGCAGCTCGTCGGGCGGATCGAAGGGCTCGGCGGAGCCGGCATGCGCGGTTCGGCGAACGCCGCCCTGCAGGACGTGTCGGTCCAGCTCAACGAGGGTCTGAAGAAGATCCTGAACGCGCTCGACGAGCTCTCCGGGAAGATGAGCAACGCCTCGACGCTCTACGGCGTCAACGACGAGGAGGCGGCCGCCGACATCCGGGCCGCCGCGGCCGAGACCGGCAGCAGCACCGTGATGAGCGTCCTGCGGGGCTGAGACCCGCTCCATACTTCGGCTATTCGACTGGGGAAGGCACGACACGATGAGTGGTCCGAGCTACGGTGCCGACGGCACCATCACCTACAACTTCGGCCAGATCACCGACGTGGCGACCGCGATCGGCACCTACCAGGGTGCGATGGACGGATCGCTGCAGGATCTCTACACGCAGTTCACCCAGCTCTTCGCCGCCGACTGGCAGGGCCCCGCGGGCGAGGCCTGCGACGAGGCGCGGCGGCAGTGGAACCAGGGCGCGTCCGAGGTCAAGGAGGCGCTGTCGCGGGTCGGCGTCAAGCTCGGCGCCTCGGCCGACCGGATGCAGGCGATCGACCGGCAGATCGCCGCCGGAATGTGACCGTCGGTGACCGGCGTCGGCCCACGGTACCGACCGTGGGCGCCCGGTCACCGCTGGCCGCACGCTACTGACCCTGGGGAGGGGCGGTGACCGACAGGCCCAACTGGGGCGCGCTGGAGGGGATGCTCAAGGACCTCCGGCGCACGATGTCCGGCATGGACGAAACCCAGAAGCGGATGCTGCGGGTCACCGGCACGGCGTGGTCCGACGACGGCATGATCAGGGTCGTCGTCGGACCCCGCGGCCACCTGCTCGAACTCGACATCGACCCGCGGGTGCTGCGCCGGCCCGACTCCAAGGCCCTGTCCACGGCGATCCTCGCCACCACCAGGCTCGCCGTCGAGGACGCCGCCGCGCAGAGCCGGGCGATCCTCGACGACGTCGTACCCCGCGACCTGCGCGACGTCGCGGGCGCCGACGGCACCGGCCTGACCCGGATCATCGGCAGCCATGACGCCGACGTGCGCCTGACGAAGGACGACGATGAGTAACTACGTCGACATCCGGTCGAGCATCGCCGACATCATCGGCCTGGCCAACAACATCAAGGTCTCCGGCGAGCAGTTGGACAGCACGATGACCACCGCGATGTCGACCATCACCAACCTCGAGGGCGGCCCGGAGACCTTCCCACGCGACGAGTTCACCGACGCGTTCCTCGAGCACTACCACAAGTCCGTCGAGGCGTCCGACGGCAACAGCCTGCCCGCGAACGACGCGATCAAGGCGTCCGCCCCCGAACTCGGCAAGGCGATGGTCGCGCTCGGTGACTTCGTGACCAACGCGATGTGGAGCTACAGCGCGGGCGACGACGGCAACGCCGGCGACATCGCCGGATCGACCAGCGTCTGACGGGTGGGACGGCCAGACGGGCACCGCGGGGGACCGGGTGTCGGATAACGACCGGTTCTTCGCCGAGGCGATGGACATGATCGCCGACCTCATCGAGTGGATTCCCGGGATCGACACGATGGTCGGCGAGGTCCTGATCGGCAAGATCCCCAAGTCCAGCGCGGTCGACGTCTACGAACTCGCCGACGCCTGGGGAGCCGCCGCCGAGTCGCTGGCCGAGTCGTACGAGACCGCGCTGCACGCCGCCGACGGCATCCTGCAGAACTGGGCCGGCGACGGTGCCGCCATGGAGTTCCACCGGGCCTGGGCCGACTACCTCCAGTCACTGGGGCAGATGGTCGGCACCCTCGGCTCGATGCAGCAGGGCGTGCAGAGCTTCGGCCTCCAGATCGAGCTGATGAAGTTCATGGCCCTGCTCGGCCTGATCATGCTCATCGTCTCGCTGATCATGCTCATCGTCGCGGCGATCCCCACCGGCGGGCTGTCGCTGGGCGGCGCCGCCGGCGCGATCGCCACCTTCCGTGGCGCGCTCGCCGCAGCCGCCGCCGTGGTCCGCTCCGCGATCAGCGCGATCACGATCCGGGCCGCGATCCGGGCCGTCAACCTCGCCGTCGCCCGCGCCGTGCCGACCGTCGTACGGGCCGTCTCGCCGAGCGTGCTGCGGGTGACCGTGCCGACGTTCGCGCGTACGACGCTGCCCCGGGTCGTCACCGCGATCCCGCGGGCGGCCGCCTCGCTGCCCCCGCTGCGGACCGCGCTGACCACCGTCGCCCGGCAGACCGGCGCCACCCTGGTCCGCAACACGCTGCCACGCCATGTCATCGCCCGTACCGTCGCCGACCGGATGGCCGGCCAGTGGCTGCGCCAGGCGACCAACCGGGCCGTACAACGCGAACTCCAGCGCCAGCTCGGCAACCAGGCCCGGGTCCTGGCCGGCCGGGGGCTGCTCGCCACCCGGGCACAACTGGTCAAGGAGTTCGAGCAGCAGCTCCTGACCAGGTTCGGCGCGCAGACCGTCGCCGCCCAGACCGGCGCGCGGCTCGCCGTCAACGAGACGTTCGAACAGATCTCCCGGCAGAGCCTGAACCAGTACGTCGCCCGCGAGATCGCCGAGGTCTCGTTCACCCGCGAACTCGCCAAGTACGTCGGCGCCCGGGTCGCGATCGGCGCCGGCTTCATGGGCGGCGGCAACATGGTCGGTCAGCTGATGCAGATCGCACAGGGCACCCGTACCGAACTCGACGTCGGCCAGATCGTCACCGGCACCGTCCAGGGCGGCCTCTTCGGCGCGGCCATGTTCGGCGGACTGCCCGGCCAGGTCGTCGGCGGCACCACCGCGGGCGGCCTCATCGGCGGCGGCACCGCGCTGCTCGCCGGCGGAAGCTGGTCGGAGGTACGCGACCAGGCGCTGCTCGGCGCCCGCGACGGCGCCATCGAGGGCGTCTTCAACGGCATGCAGACCCACCTGGAACTTGCCCACCCCAGCGGCGGCCTGCGCATCGGCCAGGAAACCCTCGCCCTGCCCCGCGAAGTCGGCATCGTCGACCGCAACTCCGGCGTCCAACTGCGGTTCAACGACAAGGGTGTGCAGTTCGCCCGCGTCGACGCCGACGGCGTACGGGTCGAGTCCGGCGCGATCGACCGGCAGGGCAACGTGCTCGACCGGGAGACGTTCACCCCGGCGTCGCCGGAACCGGCCGACGGATCCGTACCGGCCGGGGTGCCGCAGGTGCCGCCGGCCGACGCGCCGCGTGGACCGGGTGACGCCGCACCGCGCCCGACCGGCCCCGCCGACGGTGGCCCACGCCCGCCCGGCCCCGACGGCGGCCCGCGCCAGCCGGCCACCGGGGACGGCCCACGGGTGCCCGAACCGACCCGGACCGCCGTCGGGGACCCCGGCGTCATCGAGCGTCCGCCGCCGGCCGCGAAGACGCCTGCCCCCGACCCCGCCCCGACCCCCGACCGGCCGGGCCCCGCCCCGACTCCCGACCGGACACCCGCCGACCCGCCCCCTCACCGACCCGGCCCCGACCCGGTTGCCGACCGCTCCGGTCCCGACCCGACCCCGGACCGCCCCGACCCGGGCGCCGACCGCGGTGCTTCGCAACCGACCGCCGACCGGGGCGACGCCGCGGCTATACCCGGCCCGCGCGGGCCCGAGCCGCACGTGGACACCGCCCCGCCGGCCCCGGCCACCCCCGACGGACCCGGCGACCGGCCGCCCAGGCCGGCCGACGCGCCCGACCACGGCCCGGCCGGACCCATCGTCGCGCCGGAGGCGATCCCGGCCGACGCGCAACGGGACCCGTTCCAGGTCGTACCCGCCGAACCGGTGGCGTTCGGACCCGGCACCCCCGCGCCGGACGTGGTCGCCGACCGCATCGACGGGCACATCGGCGGCCTACTCGACGGGCGTGGACCGGACACACCCGACCAGCCGCACCGGGCCACCTGGCACCCGGACAGCCGCACCCTGACCGTGCACTATCCCGACGGGCTCGCGGTCCAGGTGGCGATACAGGTCAACACGGCGCTGCCGGCGGGGCAGCCGGTCGTCGTCCGGCCCAACCTGGCGGTCGTCGACGGCCGCTGGGCGCAGGCCGGTCCGGCCGGCATCGTCCTGCCCGGTGACCTGCCGGTCGACCCGGCCGGCCGGGCCGCCGCCGTCGACCGGCAGCTCGCCGCCGGCTGGCGGACCCTGCACCAGGAGCTGCACGGCATCCTGGAACGCCCGCCGGTCGACCCGACCGGGTCACCCGATCCCACCGTGGCGCCGGATTCGACCGTGGCGCCCGCACGCCCCGAACCGGGGCCGGACCACCGTCCGGACGAGGCCACCGACCAGGCCCCGGCGCCGGACCGCACGCCACCGGACCGCACGCCGTTGGATCGGACGCCGCCGGAGCCGGCTCAGCCGCACCAGCCGCCGGCACCCACACCCGACCCGGCCGGCACCAGGCTGCCGCTTCCCGACCTCGTGCAGCCGGGCGACGTACCGATGCTCGGGCTGGACCAGGTCACCTTCCGCGACGCCGGCCCCGCCGGCCGGGACCTGCCGCCGCCGCTCACCTCCGACCGGGTACGGGCCATCCTGGCCGACGGCACACTGCCGGAGCCGGTGGTCCGATGGGCCACCGAGCACCTCACGGTCACCACACCCGACGGGTCGGTCCAGCCGAAGTCCGCCGCCGAGATCGCCGAGACGCTGAGCCGGCTCCAGGAGGAGGCCACCTGCCTGACCACCCCGGAGCCGGTCCGTACGGATGCCGACGAGACGGTCGGCCAGGCCGGCCGGGCCGACCCGGAGCCGGTGCCGCCTTCCGTCGACCGCGACGGCCCGGATCCGTCGGTCACCCGGTTGGAGGAGCTCACGCCGAGCGTGAACTTCCCGGAGCACCTCACCCGCTACGGCGCGGACCTGCCGGCGCAGGTCCACCAACTCGTCGACCAGGCCACCGAGCGGCTGCGCGCCAGCTACCCCGAATCCGTCGTCGCCGCGCGGATCGCCGATCTGCAGGCGGTCGCCGCCCAGGCCGACCGCCTGCAGGCGGTCGCCGACCGGACCCGTGGCGTGGCCGACCTGCCGGCCCTGGTCACCGAGGTACGCGACCTCAGCCGGATGGTCGACGAGTACGGCGACCGCTACTCGAACTGGCGCAACTTCGACCGGAACGGCGAACTGGCCGATCCCGGCTGGCGCGACCTGCACGGCGTCGACCCGCTCAACTCGGTCGAGATGGCGAACCGGGCGGTCAGCGTCGACCCGACCACCCACCGGTTCCACGCCATCGACCAGGCAATCATGGTCGCCAAGATCGGTGATGTGCTCGGCGCGGGCTTCGAGCAGCACGCGATCGTGAGCCTGGACCGGCTCGTACCCAAGGACCCCGAATCGGCCCGCGCCCTTGTTCCCGAGCATTTGCTCGACGAGGACCTCCGCGGCTGGATCGCCGGGTCGGCCCGGGGCGGCTTCATGTCCGAGACCGGGCTGATCTTCGTGGCGCCGCACTCCGCCGACGGCCCCCGGCCGATCAGCGCGGTCGCCGCCACACTGGTCCACGAGGGCATGCATCTGCTGCAGCCGAACTCGGCCCTGCTCGGTCCGGCGGTGCAGGCGGCGGCCGGCGCGCTGCCGGACGCCGACGTCGTCACCACCCGGGCACTGGCCGACATCCGGCTCGACGGTGAGCTGGCCGCCTTCACCGTCCAGCAGGCATTCCTGCGCGGCCTCGCCGGTCACCACGCCGGGGCGGACCTGTCCGCGGATCCCCGGGTGCCCCGCAGCGACGACTACCGGAACCTGGCGGCGAGCCGGCCGGAGGAACTCGAGGCGCGGGTACGGTCCGACTACCGGACCGGCGAGAGCGACACCCCCGGCCGGGCCCTCGTCGACCGCTATCCCGAGATGACCGCGGCGGCGACGGTGGCGCGGGCCGACACCGCGATCACCAACAGCACCCATCCGCTCGCGGGGGAACGGCTCCAGGGGACCTTCTACGGACCGCTGACCACCCGGGTCGTCGAGCAGTTCGGCATCGACCTGGCCGCGATCCAGCGTCAGCAGACCGACCAGGGCTGGCCGCCGATGCGCGACGACGGCACCGCGTCCCGGTCCGACGGCACCGCGCTCCGCACACCCGACGCCGGCCGGGTCGAGCCACCGGATCGAGGCGATCGGGCCGGCCCGCCGGTGCAGGAGGAGCGGACCTCGCCCGGTCCGACGCACGCCGCGGCGCCGATCGAGGGCACCGGGTTCGTGCCCGACGGCCGTCCCGGCTACATACCGGACGTCTCCGTGTTCGAGCTCCAGGGCGCCACCCAGCGGCTGTCGCCGGACGACTTCGCCGGCTCGGTCGCCTGGATCCAGCCGGAGGGGCCGCTGGTCCGGGTGCAGGACGCCGACGGCCGGCCGCACTACTTCCGTCCCGAGGTCGGGTGGGACCTGCCGAACGTCGCCGAGACGTCGGTGCGTGCCGGTACGCCCGACGACCCGCACCGGACCGTGGTCAACAACCGGGTGGCGGCCGAGAACCTGCCCCGGGTCTGGGTGCAGAGCATCACCGAGACAATGCAGGAACGTACGGCGACGGCCGAGCGGGCCCAGCCGCAGGGTGTGCTGCGCCGGGCCATGAACCGGATCGGCGGGTTCCTCGGCCGTACCGAACCGCATCCCGAGCCGCCGACCCGGCCGTCCGCCGACCCGTACCGGACCGGGCCGGGGACCGACCCGGCCACCCGGCCGGCCGGCGATCCGCACACGCGCGCCCGGCTCGGCGAGCGCCGTTTCCTGCTGCGCGAGCTGAACGAGTCGTGGCACCCGGACGAGCAGGCCCGGCTGCGCCAGGAGATCGCCGCCGTCGACCGGGAGTTGGCCCGGCTCGGCCATCCGCTGGCGGAGCTGGACCCGCTACCCGAAACCGGGACGGTGCCGGACCCGTTCGGCGCCGATCCGCGGCCGTCGACCGAGGCGACCAACGACGGCGTCTGGACCGACCCGGCCTGGCGGCGCGACGACCGGCCGCCGTCGCTCGACGAACTCCTGCCGACGACCGACGCCGAGGCGACGAAGTGGGCGGACACGATCCGGCAGACCGTCGCCGACCTGTTCGAGGGCCGGGAGTTCGCCGGCATGCGGCTGCGGTTCGACCTGACCGACGAGCACAGCGTCAGCGTCTACCGCAACGACGTCACGATCCGCGCCGACGTCGTCGACCCGGAGCGCGGGGTCGTCGGCCGGGTCGTACGCGCGTTCCACCGTGACCACGACGGCAGCCTCTACGCCGAGCACGTCTCGCTCAAGCTCTACGAGAGCGCGCAGGGCCGGGGCTTCGCGAGTGCGTTCAACCGATACCTGGAGCAGTGGTACCACTACTCCGGGGTCGACCGGATCGAGATCCACGCCGCCTCCACCGTCGGCGGCTACGCGTGGGCCCGGGCCGGCTACGACTGGGCGCCGAACACCGAGCACCGGGCCAACGCCGTACTGGACCGGCTGCGGTCCGAGCTGCGCGACGTCGACGCCGACCTGGACCAGCTCGCCCGCTGGGCGGCCGGCGACGACACCGTCGACGCCGACCGGCTCCGGCAGCGCTACCCGGGCACCGGCCCGGAGGAGATGACGGCCGACGCCCACCGGCAGCGGGCTGCCGGGCAGCAGATCCTCGACCGGGCCGCCGGGCACCGGTTCGGCAGCGACGGCTACCCGACCCCGTTCGACATCAGCCAGGCCGGCTGGCACGACCAGCACGGCCGGGACGCCACCTGGATCGGCAAGCGGGCGCTGCTCGGCGCCGACTGGAAGGGCGTCAAGCCGATCGCCGACGACGGTCCGCGATTCACCCGCGACCCGGCCGCCGAGACCGCCGTACGACCGCACTCCGATCTCCCGGTCCGACCGATCACCGCCGCGCAGGTGCCCGACTCGCAGTTCCACGGCCACCTGCGCGACACCCCCGAGCCGGAGACCGTCGGCCGGGCCGGCCGCGACGCCCTCGACCAGATCCGGCACCGGCTGCCGGCCGGCCACCCGCTGCGGACGACGCCGATCGAGGTGACCACCGTGCCGGCCGAGCGGCTGCCCGACCGGGCGGTCGCCCGCAGCGTGCCGGTCGACGCCGACGGGGTGGACCTGCCCGCCGGCCGGGTCCCGCCCGAGGACGGCGGATACCGCATCGAGCTGTCCGACCGGGCCGGTGACCATGCGATCGCCCGCGCCGTGGCCCATGAGGTCGCCGAACTCGCGGCGATCCGGCAGCGGGCCGACGCCGGTCTCGACCTGTCGGCGCCGGATGTCCTGCGCCCTGGCGAGCACGTCGACGGCGCCACCCTCAGCCCGCACGACCTGGGCCGACTGGCCGAGGTCGAGGTGCTCGCCGACCTGCTCGACGACCCCGCGACGGCGGCGCACGCCCGTTCCGAACTGGACCGGCTGCGCGACCACCTCGGGCTGCGCCCCGACGATCCCGGCGCCGCCGACCGCTTCGCGCTGATCGGCCCGCACCTCGGCGACGCCGGCCGGGCCGCGCTGCGCGCCGACGGCGGGCCGCCGCCGACCCGTACCCTGCGGATCATCGCCTACGACGGCGGCCGGGGCGGCGACCTGCCGGCCCGGCTGGCGACCGAACTCGGCGCCGGCGGCGACCGGGTCGTCGTCCGTACGCCGGGGGTGGGGTCGCGCGACCTCGGCCCGGGCGCGCGGGTGTCCGGGGCCGACCCGATCCCGGGCGTCACCGGGCCGATCAGCCCGCTGCTGCGGCTGGACGGGCAGCCCGCCGACGCCGACGTGGTGATCGGCTTCGGTGAGACGGCCGGCATCGCCGACGTACGCCGGGACGCGTACCCGCACGCCCGGATCGTGCAGGTGGTCGACACCGTGCCGGACGCCGCGCACCTGGCGGTGCTCGCCCGGGCCGACCTGATCGTGACCGCCGACCCGCGACTCGCCACGGAGATCCGGTCCCAGCTCGACGGCCTCGACGCCGACCGCGTCCCGCCGGTGCACGTGCTCGGCCCGGACGGGGCCGCCGGCCTGCACGACGCGATCCACCGCCTCGGCGGCAACGTCGCCCGGGTCGACGAGGCCGCCTGGCGGCAGGAGATCTCGCCGCGCGATGTGGTGCTGCGCAGCGCCGCCGCCGAGCCGTCCGACGGCGCGACCCGGGTGATGACCGTCTGCACCGAGTGGTGGTCGAGCCGTGGCGGCATCCCGACCGCCAACCGTGAGCTGACCGAGGCGTTCGGCTCCGCCGGCACCGTCACCTTCGCCCGGGTGTCCACGGTGGACTCCGGTGACCTTTCGGTCACCTCGGCCGAACCCGCCGGCGTACGCGTCGTCGGCGTCGACCACGTCTGGGGCGTGCTCGACGCCAAGGGCGAGCCGGACACCCGCGCGATGACCCTGCTGCCGCAGAACCTGCCGGCACACGTCGACGTCGTCGTCGGGCACTCCCGGTTCGGTGGCGGGGTGGCCCGGCTGCTCGTCGAGCAGGTGTATCCCGGCGCCCGTTACGTGCACGTGCTGCACACCTCGCCGGAGGTGCTCGACGCACTGCGCGGCAACCCCGCCGAAGGGCTCGGCCACGCGGCCACCGAGCGGATCCTGATGTCCGGCGCGGACGTGGCCGCCGGGGTCGGCCCGCTGCTCGGGCTGGAGGCGGGCCGGCTCGGCTCGGAGGCACAGGTGCCGCCGCCGACCGTGCACCGGATCATCTCCGACATGCCGCGTATCGAGGGCGATCCGCCGCCGCGTCCGGCGGACCGTACGCACTTCGAGATCGCGGTGCAGGGGCGGGCCGGTGATCCGATCAAGGGCATCGAGTTCGCCGCCAGGCTGGTGCCGCTGCTGGCCGAGGAGGGCGTGCCGGTCCGGTTGACCGTACGCGGCGCGCCGACCCAGAAGGCGGCGGACGAGCAGGCCGCGCAACTGTCCGAACTCGCCGGTGCCGAGGTGGTCGTCAAGCCGTTCACCCGCGACCAGGCGGCCCTGCTCCAGGACCTCTACGACGCCGACCTGGTGATGATGCCGTCGATCCACGAGGGTTTCGGGCTGGTCGCCAGCGAGGCGGCCCGGGCCGGCGTACCGGTCGTCGTCGGCGAGGGCACCGGTGCCGGACTCTTCTTCGGCGACCCCGGGCAGGTGCCGGCCGGGCTCGGCGAGCCGGCCACCGTACGCGACGGCATCACCGTCGACGTGCTGCGGCAACTGCTGCTCGACGCCGCGGACCCGCACGGTGTGGTGGACGGGCCCGCGATGCGACGGGTGCTCGACGAGATCGACCAGCGGCGGACGCCGGCCTGGGTCGATCACGTCGGCACGGCGCTGCGGAACCTGTCCGAGCACCGGGCCCGGGCCCTGGACCTGCGCGACTACCTGGCCGAGACGTTCCCGCCGGGCAACGCCGCGCAACGGCTCATCGCGGCGATGCGCGGCGAGCCCGCCGCCGACGGTGCTCCGCCCCAGCAGCGGGCGGCGAACGGCGCCGGCCCGCGTGGGGCGGATGTCGCGGACGGTGCCGGGCCGGCCCCGGACCGGTCGGCGCCGACCGCCGACCGGCGGACCATGGCCGACGGTACCGCCGACCGGCCGCCGGCCGTGGCCGGACCCGAGACGGCCGCCACCCGGCCGGGCACGGCCGAGTCACGGCCGGATGACACTGGCCGGGTGCCGGTACGGGAGACCGCCGTGCCGGCCCAGCCGGGTCCGCGGTCCGATGCCGGCCCGCCGGCCGACGCCACGCCCGAGGTGGCCCCGGCGCTGGACGAGCACTCCGACCTGGCGCGGATCCTGCGGGCGTCGCCGGAACTGGCCCACTCGCTGGCCGCCCGACCGACGACCCGGCAGCACCTGGCGAGCTATCCGCAGGCGATCGAGGTGCTGCAAAGGGTCCTGGACGACATCCGGACCCGGGGGGCCGAAGCCGTCGTCGCGGACGGCACCCCGGTCCCGGAACCGACGCCGCTCACCCCCGAGCAGCGGGCGATCAGCGCGGCCGTCGAGGTGCTCGGCAGCCGCTACCAGACCGGATTCGACCACCGGCGGATCGGCGACGCCGAGTACCGCTCCGCGTTCCTCGACCGGATGTACGAGCAGGCGGCGGTCGCCCAGGACGAGCTGCGCGAGATGGTCGTTCGGATCGCGGCAGAGACCGGCGGTGAGCCGGGCTGGCGACGCGGCCCCAAGGACCGGGTACGGGCCGAAGACAAGATCCGCGAGTATCGCGGTGACGTGTCGAAGCTGACCGACCTGGCCGGCGCGAAGATCGAGTTCAGGTCGTTGGACGACCTCTACCAGGCGTTGGCCCGGCTGGTCGACGAGCCGGGGGTCAGGATCGTCAAGTTCAAGGACCGGTTCGAGAATCCTCAGGACAGCGGCTACCGGGACGTGCAGATGTCGGTTCGGGTTTCCAACGGCCACGTGGCGGAGTTGCGGCTGCACCTGACCTCGCTCGACGAGGTGGCAGCCTGGGAGCACGCGCTGTACGAGGTCAGGCGTGATCTGGACGCCCTGGCCGAGGAACTGGGGCGGGCACTGAGCGTGGCCGAGACCGCGATCAGGGACGGAATCCTCCGCGAGGAGCAGCGCCTATTCTGGGAGGCGCTGCGAACGGCGCTACGGGGAGAGGGCGGAGAGTGACGTACCAGCCTGGGCTGCGGTTGCCCGGATACTACGAGTACTACGCGGCGCCGTTGAAGATGGTCTCCACGCCGGACGGCGGTATGGCGGCGTGGCGTATGTCGATCGAGACCGGCGATTGGGAGCCGGCCAACCACCTGATCGACAAGGTCCTCTTCGCCCGGGGTGGCGAGGTCGACCGGGTGTCGCAGCAGGAGTTCGTCGAACTGTGCGAGGAGACCCGGGCCCGATACCTGCAGGGGACGGGACCGGTCTACGCGCTGTACGAGACGAGGCGGGCGATCACCGACGCCGTCGAGCGGGAGGACCGCCCGTTCACGCTTCAGGAGCGGGCGTTGCTGGCCGGGTTGTCGCGTGAGACGTACATGATGTTCGAGGAGGAGTTGCGGCGGGCGGGCAGCCCCGGCGCCGACCCCTCGCTCGGCCGGGACTGACCGGCTTCCCGGCGGCCCGGACCAGGTGCGGTCCGCGGCGGGAACGCCGGCCGGTGCGACAATGACCGCCGACACGACCGACGGGCTGGAGGCCACGGGGATGCTGGGGGAGCGGATCGCGGCGGCGGTCCAGCGACACGTCGCGCGGCGGGACGAGACGGTCGTGCGGCACATCGAGCATCCGGAGCTGGTCACCGTGCAGACCACGGGGTGGACCTACTACGCCCGGCGGGCCGACTGGTCCATCGCCGCGCACCCGGGTGTCGAGGCGGTCTTCCGGGTCGTCGTCGACCGGATGATGGACAACTTCGTCATCACCTATGGTCTTCTGGTGCCACCCGGCGAGGAGGCGCTCCTGCTCAACGACGTGGCCGTGCTGCGTGACCTGCAACGGCGGCTCGGCGGGCCGGTCGACCCGCTGTCGTACGCGGAACTGCTGGCCGAACTCGGCTCGACGGCGGACATCGCCGGGCCGCGCCTGACGCCGATGGCCGCCACGACGGCCTACCGGGCCGGCTGGCTGATCCGGGACGTGGACGGGTTCCGCCGGCGCTACCCGGAGGTGGACCCCGGGCTGGTCGCGCCGCCGGTCGTGCGTCCGGATCCGCCGTCGGTCGAGTTCCACAGCCACAACTACGTGATCCACCACGCGGTGTCGGGAATCGACATCTATCGGTGGACGGTGCGGTTGCCGGCTGATGCGCCCGCGCACTGGGACCGCCAGGTGGTCGAGTCCGACCTGGCGGTCCGCCCCTGGCTGCACGAGCGGCCCGACCCGGAACCGACCGGCTAGTGCCGGGCTGTCGCGGTGACCGGTGTCCCGGCCGTCACAGGTCGGTGCGCTCGGTCTCGGCGTAGCCGATGCCGTGCCGGTCCAGCCAGGCCAGGAAGCGGTCGATGACCGTGGTTCCCTCGTCGCCGTCGCGTACGTCGAGGACCTGGCGTAGCCGGTCGAGCGGGTCGCCCGGGGGCAGCGCCCGGGTCACCGCGTCGAGGTCGGTGACCGCGTACTCCCGGCGGTAGAGCGAGACGTCGTCGCCGAACTGCAGCTGCACCGCGCGGCCACCGGTGTCCACGCGCAGCGCCAGCGCACCGTCACCGGTCAGCCGCAACGTCACCCGCTCGGACGACCAGCCTTCGGCGTCCATCGGGTGGTCGAGCAGGGTGATGGTGGATTCGTCGGCGACCATGTGGTTCCCTCCTGCCGCCGGGCTCACGACCGGCGTAACGTCCCAACTGAGACAATAAGTGTCCCGCTCACGTCGACGGCCGCAGGAGTGGCAGGAGTGCCGGGCGTCTCGGTGTGGCCGGTGCGGTCGGCCCGGTGCGGTCGGCCCGGTGTCGGCCCGACCGGCTAGAATTCGGGGCCGGCGGAGGCGGTCGACAGGGAGGTCCGATGGCATTACGGATGGACCCCGCCCGGCGGCGCCGGCTCCAGGAACTGGCCCGGGTGCACGACCGGTGGCAGGCCGCGCACGGGGTCGACGACGCCGACTTCACGCCCGACGGGGCCGATTCGACCCGTCGCCGTACCCCGTCTCCCGAGGCGGAGCGGGAGCTGATGGCCCGGTCCCGCGCGGTCATGGGGCTCGACCCCGAGACCGGCCACTACCGGGACTGAGCGCCGTGGTCCTGCCGGCGGCCCGCACCCGCGACGAGGCGCACCTCTACCTCGACCTGCACCCGTGCGACCGGTGCCTGAGCGTCTCCACCAGCTGGGACAGCACCCTGACCAGCGTGGACGGGATCCCCGCCCGGCGCTACGCCGGGATCTGCGACGACTGCGGCACCGGGCGCGAATACCTCTTCGCGCTGCCGGAGCACGCCGCCGGCACCCGGCCCGGCACCGTCCACTTCGGTGGGTCGCAGCCGTCGGAGCTGCTCGACCCCGGAGAGTGGCTGCTGGTCGCCGACCTGACCGCCGAGGCCGGCGCGGCGGCGGCCGACCCGGCCGAGGCCGCCGAGTCGACCGGTATCGCACTGGCCGCCATGGTCGAGATCCTCAAGTTCGTGCCGGCGGGCGCCGACGCCGTACCCGCCGACCTGTTCCGTACCGAGCGTGGCCGCACCGTCTACCGTCAGGAGCCGGGCCGGTTCCGGCGGCGCCGGCTGGAAATCGTCCGGGACGCCTACCGGGACGCGCTGGACCGGATCGGGCCCCGATGACGCCGATGCTGGCGCGCACCAACCACGAGGCGCACCTCTACATGGACCTGCGGCCGTGTGCCTGCGGGGCGACCGCGTTCGACCGGGCCAGCAGCGTGGTTTTGCTGCCGGACGGCGACCTCGGCAGCCGCTACGCCGGCGCCTGCGCCTGCGGCCGCGAACGCGAGTTCCTGTTCCGGCTGCCCGCGCAGGCCGAGCCGCCGACGGCCGAGCCCCGCTACGGCGACGCCGGCCCGTCGCAACTGCTCGACGCCGGCGAATGGCTCTGGGTCGCCGACCGTTACGCGCAAGCCGTACCCGCCGACCCGCGCACCCTGCCGGCCACCGCCAGGGCGACGGCCCGGGCCCGGCTCGCCCAGGCCCTGGCCGCCGTCGACGAGGTGCTGAAGTTCGCCGGTACGGACCCGGCGGTGCCGCCGGACGCCTTCTGGACCGCGCGGGGCCGGGCGGTCCGGGACCGGGAGCCGGGCCGGTTCACGGTCGCCCGGCTACGCGCCGTACGCGACGCGTACGCCCGCGTGTTGCGGCAGGTGGACCGGGCCGGCGGTCACTGACCGACGAGCACCTGGCAGTGCGCGGCCGTGCCGGTGTGCTCGGCGACCTTGACTCCGTCGACGTGGATGGTGCAGGTGGTCCGCGGCGTGGGCGGCCGCCCCGGCTGATTGCGCATGAACTCGCGCAGCTCCGGCTGGCCCATCAACTCGGCCACCCGCGCCGGCGGGCTTTCCATGACGACCCGGTGCTCCCAGGCCGGCAGCGAGACCCGTTCTTCGATCCGGTTGCCGTTGTCGCGGTAGTGGAACTCGATGCCCCAGAGCGCGCCGTCGCCCTCCAGCGTCAGCGCGTAGTCGATCGTGTGCGTCACCTTCTCCTCCCGGACCAGTCCGCACCCGCTGAGCAGCAGGACGACGGCGACAAGCGCGGTGGCACGGCGCACGGTTTCCTCCCCTGATCGACCTGCCCGGTAGCCTATGGCCTGGCCGTCCCGGCGCCGGAGCCCGGCCCCGGCGGCCGTCGAGGTTCTCGACAGGGGGAGAGGCGCACGACATGGCCATCGCCGGCACCCGGCACGCGTTCCAGGTCCGTCGACCCGGTTCGTCGATGCTGCGCGTGCGCTACCGGGCGGGCGTGCCGGTCGACCCGTACGGCTTCCCCGACTGGATGCCGTACGCCCGCGCCGTGGTGCGGCTGCCCGACGTACCGGACGGGATGGGCCTCGACGAGGCACGCGTGCTCGGGGTGCTGACGGCGAACCTCGTGCTGGCCGGCTCCGGCGACCCGTTGTGGCCGGCCGGTTCGGCACCGGACGGACCGGTGGCCACGCCGGCCGGTTGGACCTGGGCCTTCCTGGCCCGGACCCGGCTGGTCGCGCTGGTTCCGGTCGAACTGCACGCGTCGTTCCGGCACCTGGGCGGGATCAGCACGCTGACCGCCCCGCGCCGCGGCCTCGGCGTGCCCGGCACCACCGGCGGCCCGCCGCGGATCGGCCGGTCGGCCCGGCTCGCCGACGACGCGCTCGCCGTCGTGCGGGAGCGCCTCGGGCACGCGTTGCCGGCCGACTACCGCGAGTTCCTCGCCGGCACCAACGGTGGCTGGCCGGTGCGGCCCGCCGTACACCCGGGGTTCGGGTTCGTCGTCGACCAGCCGATGCTGGGCGTGTCCCGGCCGGACTGGCTGCACGACCTGGTCTACGTCAACTCGCTCGACGCCGAACTCCTCCCCGGTCATCTCGCCATCGGCTACGTCCAGGGTGGACTGATCGCGCTCCGGGTGGCGGACGGCTCGGTGTGGTATCTCGACGACGACGACCACCGGGACACCGACGACGACCCCCCGGCCCGGCTGCTGCACCGCTGCGCCGACGACTTCACCACCTTCTGGCAGGCGCTGCGGGAACCGCCGGCGACACTGACCGGCCGCGCCGAATCCGATGTACGCGCCGGTGCTGCCGCCCCGCACCCGGCGCCCGGCATCGGGACGGCGTTGCCGCCCGCCCGCCGCGGCCCGCTGACCGGGGGGCCGGCCGCGTGACCGGATGGCAGCCCGCGAACGACAGCGAACGGGAGATGGCGCGGGCCCTCGCCGCCGACGACCGGGCCGGCTTCTTCCGGGTCGTCGCCGAGACCACGCTCTACCTGCCGCAGAGCGCCATCGCCCGCGACGAGCCCGGCGCGCAGACGTTCGTCACCGCCGACCTCTTCGGGCAGACCTTCCTGCCCGTCTTCACCTCGATGGAGGCGATGCTGCCGCAGGTGACCGGCATCGCCGACGCCTACACCGTCACCGACTACGCCGAACTGCGCGAGAAGTGGCCGTCGCCGGCGTGGCGGCTCGCCGTCAACCCGGGCACCCCGCTCGACGCGTACGTCGCCGTCGAGACGGTCGAGGAGGCCGCGGCCGGCCGGGCGACCGTTCCCGACGCTGCCGAGGCGCTCCAAGGGGTGGCCGAGGAGGACGCGCTCGCCGAGATGGACGACGCCGACCGCGTTTCCGTCGAACGGCGCCTGGACACCCCGGACGGCCTGCTCGCCGACTTCGGGGCGGCGACGGCCGGCACCCCCGGCCCGGCCCCGGACACCGACGCGCTGCTGCGGGCGGCCGCCGGGCGCGTGCGGACGACCGTGCCGGCGTCGTTGAGCACGGTCAGAGTGATGCCGTGCGCGCCGCCGGTGGAGGCGACCGTGCCCTGGTTGCGGATCGCCAC
>NZ_JBFAKM010000034.1:0-83803 GCF_040655695.1 Polymorphospora sp. NPDC050346
GCCCGACGCCGCTGCGACGTCCTGTTCGCCATGCTCCGCGACAAAGCCCTCTACCAACCCCGCCCCGCCGCTTGACGAACCCCATAGGGACACCCCCCCGCAAACCCTCGACGGCGACACCCTCGTACACACCGACGTCACCCCGTACAACTTCCTCATCGACCGGCACACCCACGTCGTCGACTGGTCCATGCCCTGCCGCGGCGCCGCCTGGATCGACACCGTCCTGATGACCGTCCGCCTCATCCGCGCCGGCCACACCCCCACCCAGGCCGAAGCATGGGCCCAACAGATCCCGCCTGGACTGCCGCCCCACCCCACGCCGTCACCGCGTTCGCCCAAGCCGTCGCCGACCGCAACGACGAACTCGCCCGCCAGGCCCCCGCCCCACACCGCCAGCCACTCGCCGACGCCGCACGTACCTGGGCGGACCACCGCCTCGGCAAACCACACCCCAGAAACACGGGGCAGCCATCCGCGAACATAACCGGCACCGCGTCACTATCCGGACGCACGAATCAGCCGAGCACCACCGGAGCGCCACAGATCCACAAGGGACGAAACAACGAAGGCGCCCGACCCACGTTTCCGCAGGTCAGACGCCTTTCGATCTTGTGCGCCCGAAGGGACTCGAACCCCTAACCTTCTGATCCGTAGTCAGAGGGTCAAGAGGTTGCCTTCCGGGACGACCACGCGGGGGCGGCCCCCGGCGAGTTGGGCGGCCGCCTGGCGGGCGGCGAACGAGGCGTTGTCGCGTTCGGCCGACGCGTACGCCGCAGCGGTGCGGGCGGCGATGGTCGCCCAGCCGTACCGTTCGCTGACCATCGACCGGGCCTGGCGCGCGACCCTTCGGGCAAACGCGGCGTCGCCGAGCAGGCTGTCGACGGCGCCGGCCAGGGCGCCGGGGTCGCTGTGCGGGAAGGTGACGCCGGTGACGCCGGGTTCGACGATCTCGGCGAGTCCGCCGGTGGCGGCGACGGCGAGCGGGGCGCCGGCCGCGGCGGCCTCCAGGGCGATCATGCCGAAGGGCTCGTAGAGGCTCGGGATCACGGTGGCGTCGGTGGCGGCGAGGACGGCCGGCAGTTGGGTCTCGTTCATGAAGCCGGCGAAGCTGATGGTGTCGTCGAGGCCGAGACGGCGGGTCTCGTCCTGCAGTTCGGGCCGGTACGGCCCGTCGCCGGCGATCACGACGCGCAGGCCGGGGTGCCGGTCGGCGAGTTCGGGTACGGCGCTGACCAGGTGCTGGACGCCCTTCTCGTAGACGAGGCGGCCGGCGAAGCCGAGCAGCGGGCCGTCGCCGGCGAACCGGGCGCGGGCGGCGGCGACGGCGCGGGGCCGGGGCCGCCAGGCGCGGTCGTCGACGCCGTTGGGGATGACCTCGACCCGGCTGGCGGGCATCTCCAGCAGGCGGGTCACCTCCCACTTCATGTATTCGGAGCAGACCAGGACCCGGCCGGCCTCGTGGCCGAGCCACCACTCGACGGAGTGGATGCACCTGTTCATCTCGTCGGGCAGCCAGCCCTGGTGGCGGCCGGCCTCGGTGGCGTGGATGGTGGCGACCAGCGGCAGGTCGAGGTGTTCCTTGAGGGTGACGGCGGTGTGGGTGACGAGCCAGTCGTGGGCGTGGATGACGTCGTATTCGCCGGACTCGGCGGCGCGCAGCGCGGCCCGGGTCAGGGTGTGGTTGAACGCCATGGTCCAGGCCAGCAGGGACGGGGTGGCGAGCGGGAACAGCGGCGGGTCCTCGGGGGCGCGGACGATGCGTACGCCGTCGGCGTACTCCTCGAGCGGGGCGCCGGCGGCGTGCCGGGTGACGACGGTGACCTCGTGGCCGGCGGCGGCCAGGGCGACCGACAGCGCGTGTACGTGCCGGCCGAGGCCGCCGACCACCACCGGCGGGTATTCCCAGGACAGCATCAGCACCCGCTGCCGCCGCGGACTTCTGATGTCGAACACTTCGGCGTTTGTTGACATTGGCCCCGCCCCCTCGGCATCGTCCCGGCGCATGCGCGACCAGACACCTGTGCGGGTGTCAGCGCATCGTCTGGGTTGTGGCCCATCGTGCCGGGAACCAGATAACCAGCGAAGACACGGCCGTTGCAGGTGTGTAACGGCAAACGGTCAAAACCGTCGGGCGCGCCTGAACTCCGCAACCGACCAGGCCTGGAAGGGGCAGCCGGTGGCGGCGTGCGGGGCTTGCCCGTCCGCGGTCTCACTGACAGACCCTAGGCCAAATTCGGGCAAATGAGACTCGATTCCGATCAACGACTCGCCGATTTCCAGCCTGGCCCGGTGCAGCGCCTCGGCGTACGGGCCGATCAGCCACGGCCAGACGGTGCCCTGGTGGTAGGCGCCGTCCCGGTCGGCCGGGCCGCCGCGGTGCTGTCCGGCGTAGTCGGGCGAGCCCGGGGCCAGGCTGCGCAGGCCGAGCGGGGTGAGCAGGGCCGCGCCGACGGCCTGGAGCATCCGCCGGTCCGGTGCCAGCGGCGCGTGCGGCAGCGACCAGGCCAGTAGCTGGTTGGGGCGCAGGTGGTCGTCGTCGTGGTGCGGCGCCCCGCCGAGCGGGTAGGTCGGCGCGGGGCCGTCGACGACGTCGTGCAGCCAGCCGGACGACGACGGGAAGCGCCGGCGGAACGACTCGACGGCCCGGGCGTGGGCGACCGGTACCGGTCCGGCGTCGGTGCCGGCCAGTTCGGCGAGGGCGGCCACCGTCGCCAGCCCGTTGATCCACAGCGCGTTGACCTCGACCGGCTTGCCGGCGCGTGGCGTCACGGGTACGCCGTACACGCGGGCGTCCATCCAGGTCAGCGCCTCACCGGGGGCGCCCTGGGTGAGCAGGCCGTCGGTCGGGTCGACGCGGATGCCGTAGCGGGTGCCGGTCAGGTGGGTGTCGACGACGGTGCGTAGCGCCGGCAGTAGTTCGGCGGCCAGGTCGGGGTCGCGGGCCACCTCGACGTGCCGGCCGACGGCGTGCAGGAACCACAGTGTGGCGTCGGCGGTGTTGTACTCGATCCGGCCGGTGTCGGCGGTGTTGGCGAGCATCCCCTCGGAGAGCCGGTCGGCGTACGCCCGCAGCAGCTCGCGTCCCTCGTCGGCGCGTCCGGTGGTGAGGAAGAGCCCCTCGTACGCGGTCATGGTGTCGCGGGACCAGGCGCCGAACCAGGGGTAGCCGGCGACGACGTCCGGGCCGGCGGCGGTGGTGACCACGAACGCGTCGGCGGCCAGCGCGAGGGTCGCGTCGACGTTGTCGGCGGGTTTCGCGGCGGCGACGACCGACCGGTTGCGCCGGCGGGCGGCGGCGACCACCTCGACCGCCGGCGGCGGCTCGTCGGCGAGGTCGTCGGCCCAGGCCAGCACCTGCACCGTGTCGCCGGGGCGCTCGAGGGTGGCGGCGAAGCGGCCGGCGTACCAGAGGTCCTCGTTCGGGTTGAGGCCGCGCGCCGCCTCGGCGCGGTGGTGGGCGCCGTGCCACCACTGGCCCTCGGGCTCCCAGTCCGGGCCGGCGAGCCGGAACGCGCTCTCCACGATGGCGCCGCCGGCGACCGGCTCGACGTGCGGGGCGGGTCCGTCGGCGCGGCGTTCGCCGTGCGCGTCGCGCCAGGTGCAGACCGCGGCGAGGCTGAGGTGGACCGGGCCGCCGGTGACCAGCCGGTGCACGACGGCGACGCAGGATCGGCCGTACGTCATCGCGATCTCGCGTTCGATGACCACGTCGCCGATCCGCCAGCGCCAGCGGGGCAGCCCGTCGACCAGGTCGAAGCGTTCGAGCAGTTCGTAGCCGCGCGGGTCGATGTCGCCGGAGGCCCACTCGTGGGCGCCGAGGCGTACGTGGGCGCCCGACGGGAACACCACGGCCGGGTCGAGGCCGACCAGGCCGACCCGGCGGTTGGCGCCGGTGTCGTCGGCGACGACCAGCAGCCCGTGGTAGCGGCGGGTGCGTAGCCCGCTGACGGTGCCCATGGCGTAGCCGCCGCGGCCGTCGGGAACCAGCCACTCGCGGGCGGTGCCGGCCTCCGGGTGACCGCACACCTGCGGACCGAAACTGATCGGTATCAATGCTTCTCCTGGGGAGGGCTACGGGGAGCACCGACGGTGAGGCTGTAACACGCCGCGGTGACAATCACCAGTGTGGTCAAGTCTGCGGGCAAGATCGAGGATATGGCGGTGATCGACGACGTGCCGGCCCCCGGGGACCAGAACGTACGCGACGAGGAGGAGGAACTCAGGCGGATCGGATCGGCCGAGCGCCGGCGCCTGCGGGAGGCGGATTCCGGCGAACGGGCCTGGCGGTCGTGGGGGCCGTACCTGTCGGAGCGGGCGTGGGGAACGGTGCGCGAGGACTACAGCGAGCACGGTACGGCCTGGGACTACTTCCCGCATGATCATGCGCGGTCACGGGCGTACCGGTGGAACGAGGACGGCATGGCCGGGGTCTGCGACGACCGGCAGACGTTCTGTTTCGCGCTGGCGCTGTGGAACGGCCGCGACCCGATCCTGAAGGAGCGGATGTTCGGCCTCGGCGGCGACGGCGGCAACCACGGCGAGGACGCCAAGGACTACTGGTGGTACGAGGACTCCACGCCCACCCACTCGTGGATGCGGTGGCGCTACCACTACCCGCAGGCCGCGTTCCCGTACGACGACCTGGTCGCGGTCAACGCCCGGCGCGGTCGCGACGAGTCGGAGTACGAGCTGGTCGACACCGGCGTCTTCAACGACGACCGGTACTGGGCGGTGACCGTCGAGTACGCCAAGGAGTCGCCGACCGACATGTGCCTGCTGGTCACCGTCGCCAACCACGGTGCCGAGGCGGCCCGGCTGCACGTGCTGCCCACGCTGTGGTTCCGCAACACGTGGTCGTGGCGGCTGCCCGGCAGCGACCGGGTGCCGCGCCTGGTCGGCGAGGACAACCGGCTGGTCGGCGAGCACTGGGTGCTCGGCCAGATCGTGCTGGAGGGCGACGGCGAGCCGGTGTCGCTGCTGTGCGACAACGAGAGCAACGCCGACCGGCTGTGGGGGCTGCCGAGCCAGACCCGGTATCCCAAGGACGGGATCAACGACCACGTGGTGTCCGGGGCGGCGACGGTCAACCCGGAGCGTACGGGCACCAAGGGGGCGCTGCACTACGTGCTCGACGTACCCGGCGGGGGACAGGCCCGGATCCGGTTGCGGCTGCGGCTGACCGCGCCGCCGCCGGCCGGGGGAGCGGCGCCGCGACTGGACCTCGGTGCCGGCTTCGACCGTACGATGATCGCCCGGTCGGCGGAGGCCGACGCCTTCTACGCCCGGGTCATCCCGGCCCGCGCCTCGCGGGCCGAGGCGGTGGTGGCCCGGCAGGCGCTCGCCGGGGTGCTGTGGGGCAAGCAGTTCTACCATTTCGACGTGCACCGCTGGCTGGTCGGCGATCCCGGGTCGACGGCACCGGAGGGCCGCCGCCACGGCCGCAACCACGCCTGGTGGCACATGAACAGCTTCGACGTCATCTCGATGCCGGACACCTGGGAGTATCCGTGGTACGCCGCCTGGGACCTGGCGTTCCACTGCGTCACCATCGCCCGCGTCGACCCGGGCTTCGCCAAGCAGCAGTTGCTGCTGCTGTTACGCGAGTGGTACATGCACCCCAACGGGCAGGTCCCGGCGTACGAGTGGGCGTTCGGTGACGTCAACCCGCCGGTGCACGCCTGGGCGGCGCTGAAGGTCTTCGAGATCGACGGCGGGTGGGACCACGACTTCCTGGCCCGGGTGATGCACAAGCTTCTGATCAACTTCACCTGGTGGGTCAACCGCAAGGACGCCGACGGCCGCAACCTGTTCGAGGGCGGCTTCCTCGGCCTGGACAACGTCGGCCCGTTCGACCGGTCGGCGGCGCTGCCGGTCGCCGGGGTCCTGGAGCAGTCCGACGCCACCGGCTGGATGGGCATGTACGCGCTCAACCTGCTCGACATCGCGTCGATTCTGGCCCGGCACGACCCGGCGTACACCGACATCGCGACGAAGTTCTTCGAGCACTTCGCGTACATCGCCGAGGCCGCCGCCGAGCAGGGGCTGTGGGACGAGGAGGACGGCTTCTTCTACGACGTGCTGCGGCTGTCGGACGGCGACCGGGTGCCGTTGAAGGTCCGCTCGGTCGTCGGGCTGCTGCCGCTGGCCGCCGCCACGACGCTGACCTCGGCGACGCTGGCCCGGATGCCGGAACTCGCCGCCCGGCTGCGCTGGTTCCTGACCAACAAGCCGGAGTACGCCGACGTGATCGGTGCCCGCCGGCTGGCCGGCGGTGGCCGGCAGCAGCGCCTGCTGTCGATGGTCGGCCCGGACCGGCTCGGCAAGCTGCTGGCCCGGATGCTCGACGAGGACGAGTTCCTGTCGCCGTACGGGCTGCGGACGCTGTCCCGGCAGCATCTCGCCGAGCCGTTCACGGTGTCGCTGGGCGGGCAGGACTTCACCGTCGGCTACGAGCCGGCGGAGTCGACCAGCGGCCTGTTCGGCGGCAACTCCAACTGGCGGGGCCCGATCTGGATGCCGACGAACTTCCTGCTGATCTGCGCGCTGCGCGACTACGCGGATTTCTTCGGCGACGACCTGCTGGTGGAGCATCCGACCCGGTCGGGGCGCAAACGGACGCTGACCGAGGTCGCCGACGACCTCTCCGAGCGGCTGATCGCGATGTTCGTCCCCGACGAAGCCGGCCGGCGCCCGATGTACGGGGCGACCGAACTGTTCCAGACCCACCCCGGATGGCGGGATCTGATCGCCTTCCCGGAGTACTTCCACGGCGACAACGGCGCGGGACTGGGCGCCTGGCACCAGACCGGCTGGACGGCGCTGGTCGCCGACCTGATCCTGACCGTACGGGCCGGTGACCGGCCGCCGGCGGGTCCCCGGCCGCCGGCGCCGCGTGCCGGGCCCGGGCACAGGGATGGGAGCCGCCCGGCGGGGAACTCCGCCGGGTGACCACCAAGTGCGGCAAGTGCGGGTACGGCTACCACGAGGTGAAGAGCCCCGAGCTGGCCAACCGGATCCGCGCCTTCGGGCCGCTGTTCCGCGGCGTGCTGGTCGGCGTCGACCCGCGGATCGTGCACCGGCGGCCGTCGCCGGACGAATACTCGGCGATCGAGAACGTCCTGCACGTCGCCGACGTCATGCGCCAGCAGCACAACCGGATCTGGCTGATGCTGGTCCACGACGAGCCCGAGGTGGTGCCGGTGCCCCGCGACGATTCGCTGGTCAACGCCGCCTACCAGAACTTCGACCTGGAAACGGCGCTCGACGGGCTGACCGAGGCGTCGTCGGCGCTGGCCGACGCGATCGAGGACCTGCGCGACGAGGAGTGGTCGTACACGGCGGTGCTGCACTTCCCGTACCGCAGTGTCCGCAACATCGACTGGGTGGTCCGCGACGCGATCCACGAGGGGGTGCACCACCTGGTCGACACGCGGCGGTCGCTCACCCCGTGACGGGGTCGACGGCGACCAGGTCCAGCAGCCGGCGGACCACCGGTGGCACGGCGCGGGCCGGGTGGGCCAGCGCGATGTCGACGGTCGGCACGGGTGCGGTGAAGCGGCGCAGCCGTACGCCGGGCACCCGTAGGGCACGGGCCCGGCCGGCGGGCACCGCGGCGACGACCGAGCCGCCGGCGACGGCGCGCAGCAGCTGCTCGTCGTCGGGCTCATGGCGGACCAGGTTGAAGCCGCCACGCGGCCAGACCTGGGCGATGGTGCGGTCGAACATGCCGGGGCCGTTCTCCCGGGGCCACATCACGGCGGGCTCGCCGACCAGCGGCTCGCGGGGGATGCGGCGCCGGGCCGCCAGCGGATGGCCGGCGGGTACGGCGAGCAGCAGTTCCTCGGTGTCGACGTGCACGCAGCGCAGGCCGGGCTCATCGACCGGCGGGCGGACGAAGGCGACGTCGAACCGGCCGCCGAGCAGCCCCTCGACGTTCGGCGCGGTCCAGCCGGTCTCGGCGACGACCTCCACGTGCGGGTTCTCGGCGCGGAAGCGGGCCATCAGGGCGTCGACCCGGCCGCCGCGCGCCGACCGGGTGTAGGCCAGCCGGAGGCGCTCGGTGCCGCGTACGGCGGCCCGGATGCGGGCCTGCGCGGCGTCGGCGGCGGCGAGCAGGGTGGCCGCCTCGGCGGCGACGACGCGGCCGACCGGGGTGAGGCCGGTGGTGCCGGTGCGTTCGATCAGCACGGCCCCGACCTCGCGTTCGAGGGCGCGGATCTGCTGGCTCAGCGCCGGCTGGGCGATCCGCAGCCGTTTCGCGGCGCGGGTGAAGTGCAGTTCCTCGGCGAGCACCGCGAAGTAGCGCAGCCGGCGCAGATCCATGTCCGTCATCATAAGCTGTGCTTATCGGCTGGTAGCCGGGTCGTCTTGGACAGCACGGGGTGCGGCGCGGTTGCCTTGACGCATGACTGACGTGGTGATCGTCGGAGCGGGTGTGGTCGGGCTGACCAGCGCGCTGCGACTGCAACAGGCCGGCGCGCGGGTGCTCGTGCTGACCGCGGACGAGCCGGCGGACACGGTGTCGCGGGTGGCGGCCGCAGTCTGGTACCCGACCCACACCGACGGCAGCGCCCGCATGCTCGAACGGGCCCACCGGACCTTCGACGAGTACGCCGACCAGGCGGCGCGGGGCGTACCCGGGGTGGTCATGCGCCCCACCCGGATGCTGCTGCGGGCACCCGCGCCGGCCGACCCGTGGTGGTCGCCGGCCACCCGCGACTTCACCGTCGACCGGGACGTGCCGGCGCCGTACACGGGGCGGTGGCGGTTCACCGTGCCGGGCGTCGAGATGGGGCCGTACCTGGAATGGCTCGCCGAACGGCTGGTCGCCGGCGGCGGGCGGCTGGTGCGACGCCGGCTCGCCCGGCTCGCCCGGCTCGCCGACGTCGCCGACCTCGCCCCGGTCGTGGTCAACGCGTCCGGGCTCGGGGCCCGCACCCTCGCCGCCGACCCGGCGGTGCACCCGGCGCGCGGCCGGATCGTGGTGGTCGCCAACCCCGGGCTGCACGTGTCGGTACGCGACGAGGACGACCCGGCCGGGATCACGTACGTCCACCCGCGCAGCCGGGACGTCGTGCTCGGCGGCACGTTCGAGCCGGACGTGTACGACACCGGCCCCGACGAGGCGGCCAGTGCCGCGATCGTGGCCCGGTGCACCGCCCTGGTACCCGAACTCGCCGGGGCCCCGGTGCTCGCCCGGCTCGCCGGGCTACGGCCGGCCCGGCACGGCGGGCCGCGGGTGGAAGCCGACCCGGTGGGGCTGCCCGGCGGGGTCCGGCTGGTGCACAACTACGGGCACGGTGGGGCCGGGATGACGCTGGCCTGGGGCTGCGCCGACGAGGTGGTGTCGCTGGTCAGCGGGCCGGGCGCAGCAGCGTGAAGACCGCGCCGGTCGGGTCGACCAGCGTGCTCAGCCGCCCGGTCGGGGTGTCCCGGGGCGGTACGACGACGACGGCGCCGAGATCGGCGGCGACGGTGACGGTGTCGTCGACGTCGACACAGCCGAAGTAGACCATCCAGCCGGCCGGGACCGTGGCGGCGAGTTCCGGCGGCAGGGTGAGCCGGCCGGCGACCGGCCGGCCGCCGGCGGTGAACAGCACGAAGCCGTCGTCGGGTGCCCCGTCGGGACGCACCGGCGACAGGCCGAGCGCGGCCCGGTAGAAGTCGTCGGCCGCCGCCGGGGCGGTGGTCATGTATTCGAACCAGGAGGGCCGGCCGGGGCCGGGTGGCGGCGGGGTGTGCCCGGTGGTCACGGCGAAGGTGGCGCCGGCCGGGTCGGCGGCCCGCAGCATCCCGGCCGGGTCCGTCCCGTACACCCGGCCACCGGCGGCGACGATGCCGGCCCGGGTGGCGGTCGGGTCGGCGGTGCCGAACACCGTCGACCATCCGGAGTGGAAGGTGCGGGTGGGGCGTACCGTCGCCACGGTGACCCCGTCGACGGTGGCGACGACGGCGTCACCGGAGCCGTCGACCGACCAGCCGAGCAGCCGGGAGTAGAACGCAGCCGCGGACGACACGGCGGTGGTGGAGAGGTCGACGGCGACCGGAAACGTCACGAGCACGGTGCCACCTCGCTCCGCTCGGCGGCACCGTGTCTGAGACTGAGCCGGATGGTTCGCTCGCGAAGCTCGCTCACGCGATCCTCCACACAGGTCGAAGGACGCCGGGATCGGCGCCAGAAAACCTTATGGGACCCCGGTTGCCGCGTCGAGGGGTATGGTGCGCCGCATCAGGTCGTCGAGGCGCTGCGGCCGGCCGAGGTGGAAGCCCTGCCCCCGGTCGACGCCGAGCATCTTGAGCACACCGACCAGTTCCGGCCGGTCGATGTGCTCGGCGACGGTGTACATGCCCAGCCCGTGGGCGGCCCGTACGACGGCGTCGACGAGGATCGGGTCGGGGCCGCCGTGGTCGGCATGCCGGACGAACTCACCGGCGATCTTCACGGTGGTGAACGGCAGGTGCTTGAGGTAGACGAAGGAACCGTATCCGGCACCGAAGTCGTCGAGGCTGAACCCGCAGCCGGCGGACGTGATCGTCGAGGCGAGCCGGCGGGCGTCGTGCAGGTTGGCGATCGCGGTCGTCTCGGTGATCTCCAGGCCGAGCCGGGTCGCCGGCACCCCGGCCGACCGCAGGGCGTGGACCACCCAGTCGCCGAACGACGGGTCCTCCAGCGAACGGCTGGAGATGTTGACGTCGAAGCGCAGGGCCACGCCGGCGGCGGTGGCCCGGGCCAGGGCCCGGATCGCCGTCTCGACCACCCAGCGGTCCAGCTCGCAGACCATGTCGCCGCGTTCGAGGGCGGGCAGGAAGTCGGCGGGTTCGAGTTCGGGCAGGTGGCCGTCGCGGACCCGGACCAGCAGTTCGTAGCTGTGCACCCCGAGGTCGGACAGGTCGATGATCGGCTGGGCGTCGAGTTCGAGCCGGCCGGTGTCCAGGGCCCGGCGGACCCGGGAGACCACACCGACCCGCTGGGCGGCCTGCCGGTGCTGCTCCGGGGCGAACAGCCGGGCGCGGTTGCGGCCCTCGTCCTTGGCCTGGTAGAGCGCCAGGTCGGCGTGGGCGAGGAGCAGGTCGTGGTCGTCGCCGGGCTCGAACGGGGCGGCACCTATCGACAGGGTCACCCGCAGCGGCTCGCCGCGTACGGCGAACGGGGTCCGGGCGACCAGGTCGCACAGCCGGCCCGCCACCGCCATCGCCGCGGCCGGGTCGTAGCCGTCGAGCAGGACGGCGAACTCGTCGCCGCCGAGCCGGCCGACGACGGCACCGGCCGGTAGGTGGCTGGTCAGCAGCCGGGCCAGCAGCCGCATGACCTCGTCGCCGACGCCGTGCCCACGTAGGTCGTTGATGTCCTTGAAGTTGTCGACGTCGATGAGCAGCAGGGTGCCGCCGGCCCGGCCCTGGGCGGCCGCGCCGCTGATCGCCGCGGTCAGCGCCCGCCGGTTCGGCAGCCCGGTCAGCGGGTCGTGGTCGGCGAGATAGGTCAGCTCGTCCTGCACCCGCTGGACCTCGGTGACGTCGTGCGCGGTGCCGAGGACCCGGGCCGGCGCCCCGCCGGCGTCGGTGAAGACCTCGCCGTAGCACTCGAACACGCGCAGCGTCCGCCCGTCGGCCAGGTACATGCGGTGCGTGTAGCTGAACGGTGCCGGGCGCTCCAGCGCCGCCGCCAGGGTCGACTCGATCATCGTGACGTCGTCGGGGTAGAGCATCGCCCGGTAGGCCGGGTAGTCGAGGGTGGAGCCGGCCGGCAGGCCGAACATCGACAGCAGGGTCGGTGACCAGATGACGTCGTTGGTCGCCAGGTCCCACTCCCACGTGCCGACCTTCGACAGCTCCTCGATGTGCTTCAGCCGCCACTCGTAGTTGTCGGCCCGGGCCCGGTCGGCGCGGGCCGCGGTGACGTCGGCGACCTCGTAGAGCAGTTCGGGGCCGACGTCGTCGCGTCGCGGCAGTTGTCGGCAGGTCACCCGCAGGTAGTGGGGCTTGCCGTCGGGGACCGGGCAGGGCAGCTCCCGGGACGGGCCGTCGGGGGTCACCGTGGCCAGCGGCAGGGTACGCAGGTCGGTGCCGATCGCCTGGCCGAGCCGGACGGCCGCCTCGTTGCACCAGTCGACCGCGCCGTCGGTGGTCGTCAGGAGGGCGCTGCCCATCACCTGGAGCACCGCGTCCGGAACACCCGGCGGCAGTGCTGCTGGCACGGTGCCTCCCCTGGATCGGTGACGGGGCGGGGCCGGCGACCGGGGGCACGGTCGGGGGCCACGGAGTGACCGAGTGTACAACCGGCTCGGCAACCGGCCGGCGGGCGAACCGCCCCCGCCGGCCGGTCCCCGCCGTACCGGGCCGGCGCCACCGGCCACACCGGCCGGCGGCGCCGGGTGGGTTACGGGCGGCCCCGCTTGACCTCGAAGAACGTCGGCGTACGCAGCAGCGGCTCGACGGCGTCCCAGATCGCCAGCGCCTCGGCCTTGTCGGTCACCTCGCCCACGATCGGGCCGTGCACACCGCGCGTGACCCCGTCGACGGTCAGCACGGGGGAGCCGATGTCGGGGCCGGCGGCCTCCCACGCCGTGGTGTGCGAGCGCCGTACGGCCTCGTCCCACGACGCGTCGTCGAGCGCGTCGGCGGCGTCGGCGACACCGGCGGCCTCGGCGGCGGCGCGCACCGAGGCGTCGGTGAGCGGGTTCATCGACTCGAAGGTGTGGGTGCCGAGTGCGGTGTAGAAGCGGCCGGCGTCGTCGTTGCGGCCGGCGGCCTGCAACGCCTCGACCAGCCGCAGCGCCTTGGTGGAGGCCGCCATCATCTCGCGGAACTCGTCCGGCGGCGGTTCGTCGTTGAGCAGGGCGAGGCTGAACGGCCGCCAGCGGATGGCCAGATCACGCTCGGGGGCGACGCTGAGAAGCCAGCGCGAGGTGCGCCACGTCCAGGGGCAGGCCGGGTCGAAGTGGAACGTCACATCCATGCCCGAAAGTCTAGATCCGGAACGGCGCCGGGGAGGGGTGTAGCCGTCGGTCGGGCGACAGGATAACGGTCCCCGGTCGGGTTCGCCTGCTGGCCGCAGGTTTGCCGGCGGGCCGGGTAGGGCAGTGAGCGGTCACGCCCATCGCGTCACCGCCGACGCGCCTCGACGCGCCGCGGTCCACGCGACGGGCCTGATCAGCTGGCCTGCCGGGACCGCATTCGGCGGGTCAGTCGCCGAGGGAGGGGCGGAATGGGCAGACGCGCAGAGCGGAACACCGGGGGACGTGCCGGCCCCCGACGACGTGGCCGCCGGATGGTGGCCGTCGCGGCGGCGCTGGGGGTGCTGCTGCCGCTGGCCGCGTGCGGCGGCGGCGACGGCGGTGTGCCGACCATAAACCTGTACTACCCACCGGAGCAGAACCTGCAGACGGTGATCGACAACTGCAACGAGCAGGCGCAGGGACGCTACCGGATCGAGTACCGGGTGCTGCCCCGTGGCGCCGACGACCAGCGGGTCCAGATGGTGCGCCGGCTCGCCGCCGGGGACCGGGGGATGGACGTGCTGGGGCTGGACGTGACCTGGACCCAGGAGTTCGCCAGCGCCGACTGGATCCTGCCGTGGACCGGCGACGCGCGGGCCGAGGTCGAGCGGGGCACGCTCGCCGGGCCGCTGGAGTCGGCCCGCTACGAGGACGAGTTGTTCGCGGCGCCGAAGAACACCAACGTGCAGCTGCTGTGGTACCGCACCGACCTGGTCGAGCAGCCGCCGGAGACCTGGGACGACATGATCGCGCAGGCGCAGCGGCTCAAGGAGCAGGGGCAGCCGTACCAGGTGCTCACCATGGGCGCCCAGTACGAGGGGCTGGTCGCCTTCTACAACACGCTGGTCGCCAGCGCCGGTGGGCAGATCCTCAACGAGGACGGCACCGAGGCGGTCTTCGACGAGGGCGCGGTGCGCGCCCTGGAGGTGCTCCAGCGGTTCGCGACCGCCGGGGTGACCAGCGCGTCGTTCACCAACGCGCTGGAGGACGACGTACGGCTGGCGTTCCAGTCCGGCAACGGCGCCTTCCAGCTCAACTGGCCGTTCGTCTACCCGGCGTTGCAGGAGGGGGCGCCGGAACTGGCGGACAAGGTCGGCTGGGCCCGCTACCCGGGCGTCGACGCCGGCCAGCCGAGCCGGGTCACGATCGGTGGCGTCAACCTGGCGGTCAGCCGCTACTCCGATCACCCCGACGAGGCGTTCGAGGCCGCGCTGTGCATCCGCAACGCCGAGAACCAGAAGTTCTCCGCGATCAACGACGGCGTGCCGCCGACGATCGAGAGCATCTACGCCGACCCGGAGATGACCGAGGCGTACCCGATGAAGGACGAGATTCTCGCCGAGTTGCGGGACGGCGCCACCCGGCCGCTGACGCCGGCGTACCAGAACGTGTCGACGGTGCTGTCCGTGACGCTGTCCCCGCCGTCGGCGATCCGGCCGCAGGAGACCGCGGACCAGCTGCGCCGGTCGGTGCAGGACGCGCTGGAATCCAAGGGGGTGCTGCCGGGATGAGCCACCGAGCCGAAACGACCACCGAAGGAGGGCTCGCCGACCGTAAGGCGGGCCGGCGGGTCAAGGCGCCGCTGAGCGAGGGCAAGAAGGCCGAGCGCCGGCTGGGGTGGCTGCTGTGCGCCCCGGCCGCGCTGGTGATGGTCGCCGTGACGGCGTACCCGATCTTCTACTCGGTCTGGCTGTCGTTGCAGCGGTTCGACCTGAAGTTTCCCGACCAGCGCGAGTTCATCGGGCTGGAGAACTACGTGACGGTGCTGACCAACGAGTTCTGGTGGACCGCGTTCGGGGTCACCATGCTCATCACGGTCGTCACCGTCGCGGTCGAGCTGGTGCTCGGCATGGGGCTGGCGATCATCATGCACCGTACGATCGTCGGCCGCGGCCTGGTGCGGACCTCGGCCCTGATCCCGTACGGGATCGTGACGGTCGTGGCCGCGTTCTCCTGGCGGTACGCGTGGACGCCGGACACCGGCTACCTGGCGAACCTGTTCAGTGACGGGGCGCCGCTGACCGAGCGGGCCAGCGCGCTGGGCATCATCATGCTGGCCGAGATCTGGAAGACCACGCCGTTCATGGCCCTGCTGCTGATGGCCGGGCTGGCGCTGGTCCCCGAAGACCTGCTCAAGGCGGCGTCGATGGACGGGGCCAGCGGGTGGCAGCGGTTCACCAAGGTGATGCTGCCGGTGATGAAGCCGGCGATCCTGGTCGCGCTGCTCTTCCGGACCCTGGACGCGTTCCGGGTCTTCGACAACATCTACGTGCTGACCGCCGGGGCCAACCAGACCTCGTCGGTGTCGATGCTCGCCTACAACAACCTGATGAAGGGGCTCAACCTCGGCATCGGGTCGACGATGTCGGTGTTGATCTTCCTGACCGTGGCGGTCATCGCCTTCATCTTCGTGAAGCTGTTCGGCACCGCTGCCCCGGGCAGCTCCGACGAGGGGAGGCGCTGATGGCCGCGCTGGACACCACCCCGGCCAAGAAGTGGCGGTGGGGCCTGCTGGACGCGGTCGTCGTGGTCTTCGCGCTGACGCCGGTGCTGTGGATCGCGTCGCTGTCGTTCAAGACGCCGGGCACCCTGACCGACGGCAACTTCATCCCGCGGGAATGGACGCTGGAGAACTACCGCACGATCTTCCAGACCGACCAGTTCATCCGGGCGCTGATCAACTCGATCGGCATCGCGATGATCTCGACGGTGATCGCGGTGGTGCTCGGCATGCTGGCCGCGTACGCCATCGCCCGGCTGGACTTCCCCGGCAAGGGGCTGCTGGTCGGGGTGTCGCTGCTGATCGCGATGTTCCCGCAGGTGTCGCTGGTGTCGCCGCTGTTCGACATCGAGCGCCGGCTCGGGCTGTTCGACACCTGGCCGGGCCTGATCCTGCCGTACATCACGTTCGCGCTGCCGCTGGCGATCTACACGCTGTCGGCGTTCTTCAAGCAGATCCCGTGGGACCTGGAGAAGGCGGCGAAGATGGACGGCGCCACCCAGGGGCAGGCGTTCCGGCGGGTGATCGCGCCGCTGGCCGCGCCGGGCGTGTTCACCACCGCGATCCTGGTCTTCATCTTCTGCTGGAACGACTTCCTGTTCGCGATCTCGCTGACCTCGACCGAGCGGTCCCGTACGGTCCCGGTCGCGCTGTCGTTCTTCACCGGCGAGTCGCAGTTCGAGGACCCGACCGGGGCGATCTCCGCGGCCGCCGTGGTGATCACCGTACCGATCATTCTGTTCGTGCTGTTCTTCCAGCGTCGCATCGTCTCGGGCCTGACGTCCGGCGCGGTCAAGGGGTGAGTTTTCGTGGCTGACATCGTGCTGGACCAGGTGAGCAAGAAGTATCCGGACGGGACGGTCGCGGTCCGCGACGTCGACCTGACGATCGCCGACGGCGAGTTCGTCATCCTGGTCGGCCCGTCCGGGTGCGGCAAGTCGACCACCCTGAACATGATCGCCGGGCTGGAGGACATCAGCTCCGGGGAACTGCGCATCGGTGGTGAGCGGGTCAACGACAAGGCGCCCCGCGACCGGGACATCGCGATGGTGTTCCAGTCGTACGCGCTGTACCCGAACATGACCGTGCGGGAGAACATGGCGTTCCCGCTCAAGCTGGCCAAGCTCGACAAGGCGACCATCGACGAGAAGGTCACCGAGGCGGCCAAGGTGCTGGAGCTGACCGCGCTGCTCGACCGCAAGCCGGCGAACCTCTCCGGCGGCCAGCGCCAGCGGGTGGCGATGGGGCGGGCGATCGTCCGCAGCCCGAAGGCGTTCCTGATGGACGAGCCGCTGTCCAACCTCGACGCGAAACTGCGGGTGCAGATGCGGACCGTGGTGTCCCGGCTGCAGAAGCGGCTCGGCACCACGACGGTGTACGTCACCCACGACCAGACCGAGGCGATGACGCTCGGCGACCGTGTGGTGATCATGCGGGCCGGCGCGGTGCAGCAGGTCGGTGAACCGCAGAACCTCTACGACCACCCGGCCAACCTGTTCGTCGCCGGGTTCATCGGCTCGCCGTCGATGAACTTCCTCATCGCGACCGCCGAGGACGGCAAGCTGCGGACCTCGCTCGGCGACCTGCCGATCGGCGACCGGGTACGCCGCCAGCTCGAGGGCGGCGACGCCGGCCGGGAACTGATCGTCGGCATCCGGCCCGAGCACTTCGAGGACGCGGCCCTGGTCGACGCCGCGCACCGGGACCGGGGGATGGAGTTCGAGGCACCGGTCGACCTCGTCGAGTCGATGGGGTCCGACAAGTACGTCTACCTCTCGGTCGAGGGCGAGCGGGCCAGTTCCGCCGAACTGGAGGAGCTGGCCGCCGACATCGGCGCCTCGGACCTGCCCGGGGGCGGCGGCTCCAACCTGGTGACCCGGCTGTCGGCCGAGTCCGACGTACGCGAGGGCGAGAACCGGCGGATCTGGCTCAACCTGGAGAAGATCCACCTGTTCGACCCGTCCGACGGGCGCAACCTGACGCTGCACGAGGGCCGGTCCGGCGGGGTGACCGCCGCCTGAGCGGTTCGTACGGGGCCACCGCGGGATCCCGCGGTGGCCCCGTACGTGTACGTGCCGGGGCTTACGTGTACGTGCCGGGGGTTTGGTTGCCGACCGGACGGGTAGCGACACCAGACACGGTGCCGGACGGTTGAGGGAGTGGTTTCGGGATGGACGGCCAGGTCAAGGTCGCGGTTATCTACTACAGCGCCACGGGGACCACGTTCCAGATGGCCCGGGCGGCGGTCGCCGCGGCCGAGAAGGCCGGTGCCGAGGCCCGGCTGCGCAAGGTGCGCGAGCTGGCACCCGAGGAGGCGATCCGGTCCAACGCCGGGTGGCACGCCCACCACCTGGAGACCCAGGACGTCGACGTCGCCGAACTCGACGACCTGGAGTGGGCCGACGTGGTCATCTTCGGCACCCCGACCCGGTACGGGGTGATGGCGGCCCAGCTCAAGCAGTTCATCGACGGCAGCGGTCCGCTGTGGTCGCGCGGCGCGTTGGTGAACAAGGTCTTCGCCGGCTTCTGCTCGACCGCGACCGCGCACGGCGGGCAGGAGGCCACCCTGTTGTCACTGTTCACGGTGATCTACCACTGGGGCGGGATCGTGGTCACCCCCGGCTACGTCGAACCGAGCCAGTTCGTCTCCGGCAACCCGTACGGCGGCTCGCACACCAGCAACAACGGCGAGGTCCCGCCGGACGAGCAGGCGCTGGGCGCCACGGCGCTGACCGCGCGACGGGCGGTCGAGGTCGCCACGGCGTTCAAGCGCGGCCTCGCCTGACGCCGCTCAAGCGCGGCCTCGCCTGACGGACGCTCAGGCGAGGCCGTGCCTGACGGCGACTCCAAGATCCTCGTGATCAGGGGCGGGGGCCGGCGCCTCGCCGGCGACCCGCGCGACTTACTCCCTGATCACGCGGGTCTTGGGTGGTGGGCGGAACCGGTGGCCCGGGCGGGGGCTCTCGTACCCACCCGGACCACCGGCCTGATGTTCCGCTACCCGTCATGCGACGGAGTATTCCTCCGTGATCAGACCGTTGCCGGCGGCAGCGCCCCGGCAGGGGCGAGCAGGTGGCCGACCAGGTCGGTGAGGACCGGCAGGCCGTCCGGGCTGAGCACCGACTCGGGATGGAACTGCACCCCGGCGAAGGCCGGACCACGTACGGCGTGCACGCAGCCGTCGGCCGGGTCGCGGGCGACGTCGACCGGCCCGTACGCCGAGGCGAGGGCATCCGAGTCGGCCACGGCGGTGAACGTCGAGTAGAAGCCGACGGTACGGGTGGCACCGAAGAGTTCGACCCGACGCTGCAGGCCCTGGTAGGGGGCGTCGCGGCGGTGCAGGCGCAGCCCGAGCAGCCCGCACAGCACCTGGTGGCCGAGGCAGACGGCGAGCAGCGGCCGGCGCCGGTCCAGCAGGCCGGCGACCAGCTGCCGCATCGCGGCCATCTTCGGGTCGGCGGCGTCCGTCGGGTCGCCGGGACCCGGCCCGGCCACCACCAGGTCGAAGCCCTCCGCCGGGTCGGTGCCGACGGCCTGCCGCCACGGCCGTACCTCGACGGACATCCCGAGGGCCCGCAACTGGTGGGACAGCATGCCGGTGAACGTGTCCTCGGCGTCGACGACGAGCACCCGCCGGCCGGCCAGCGCGGGCACCACCGACATACCGTCGCGTTGCTCCAGCCAGAACCGGGCCAGCCGGTCGTTGCGGGCGGCGAGCGCGGCGCGTACCTCGGGGTGGTCGGCCAGGCGGGCGGTGCCGGTGCCGGCGGCGGGCCCGGCCGCGGCGGGCCGCAGGCCGAGCGCCGCCAGCACCCCGGCCGCCTTCGCGTACGTCTCGGCGACCTCGCCGGCCGCCGTCGAGTGCCGGACCAGGGTGGCGCCGACCGGCACCCTCAGCCGCCCGGTGGGGGAGATCTCGGCGGTACGGATCAGGATCGGCGCGTCCAGCGTCTGCCGGCCGGCGTCGTCGTGGCCGAGCAGGGCCAGCACCCCGGCGTAGTAGCCGCGACCGCGCCGCTCGTGCCGGGCGATGACCCGGCACGCGTTCTCCATCGGGCTGCCGGTGACCGTCGGGGCGAACATCGTCTCGCGCAGCACCTCGCGTACGTCGAGCGAGCCCCGTCCGGCCAGCAGGTATTCGGTGTGGGTGAGGTGCGACATCTCCTTCAGGTACGGCCCGACGACCTGCCCGCCGTGCTCGGCGACGGTCGCCATCATCTTCAACTCCTCGTCGAGAACCATGTACAGCTCGTCGATCTCCTTGGGGTCGGCGAGGAAACGCAGCAGCGCGGCGTGGTCGGCCGGCCCGTCCGGATGCCGGAAGGTGCCGCTGATCGGGTTCATCATCGCCAGCCCGTCCTCGACGCTGACGTGCCGTTCCGGGGTGGCGCCGACCAGGGTGCGGTCGCCGGTGTGCACCAGGAACGTCCAGTACGCGCCGCGTTCGCCGGTCAGCAGCCGGCGCAACGCGGCCAGGGCGGCGGTCAGCGGCGGGTCGAGCAGGTCGGCGTGGAAGGCGCGGTGGACGACGAAGTTGGCGCCCTCGCCACGGCCGATCTCGTCGCGCAGCACCCGGTCGACGGTGCGCGCGTACGTCTCGTCGTCGACGTCGAAGCCGCCCGGCCCGGTGCGCACCGGCGTGTCGGGCAGCGCGGCCAGTGCCGCCTCCAGCGGACTGGTGGCGTACCCGGTGACGGTCAGGCAGGTGAGCGGGGTGCCGTCGTCGACGCAGGCGAACCCGCGCTCGGCGATCTGCCGGTACGGCACGAGGGCCAGGGTGCGCGGCCCGGGTGCGCCGGCCGGCAGCGGGATGTCGGCGAGCCGGTCGACGGCGTGCGCCGGCCCGGTGAAGATCTCCAGTTCGTCGCGGCCCTCGCGGCGGATCAGGGCGAACGGTCCGGGGTCGGCGCCACCGGCGATGGTGGCGAGCAGTTGGTGCAGCAGCGGCATGTCGTTCCTCGGCTGGCCGGGGGCCGTCCCGGGCGAGGCGTCCGCTGGGGGAAGGGTTGCCGGCGGCCGCCTCGGTGGGGCGGCCGCGTGGATGAACTACGCGCGGGTGCGGGCCGCCGGGTCGGCGGGCTGCCAGAACTTGCCCGCCGGATCGGCGGGCTGCCAGGAACTGGCGTGCGCGGGCATGCGGTAACCCTATGCGTCGTACGACCCCGGCGGAAGCGGTCCGCGCGAAGCTGGCGGGTACGGCCGTGCCCGGCCGGGTACCGTGACCGGCGATGAAGGTTCTCGCCCTCGACATGGGCACCTCGTCGGTGCGTGGCATGGTGCTGGACGCCGACGCGGTGCAGTTGCCCGGCGCGCTGGCCCGTCGCAAGGTGCGGGTGTCGATCGACCGCACCGGTGCCGGCACCCTGGACGGCGCCGGCTACCTCGCCTGCCTGGTGGAGTGCCTCGACGAGTTGCACGCCGCCGGCCACCTCGACGGGATCGAGCTGGTGGCGACCGCCGCCCAGTGGCACTCGATCGTGCCGCTGGACGCCGCCGGTGACCCGCTCGGGCCGGTGCTGACCTGGCTGGACACCCGGGCGACCCCGCCGGGGTCGGTGACCGGCCCGGCCGACGAGGCGGCGTTCCACGCGCGTACCGGCGCCTGGTGGCACCGCTTCTACTGGACCGTACGGGTGCCGTGGCTGCGCCGGCACACGTCGGCGCCGCCGGCCCGGTTCGTCGGCCTGGTCGAATACGTCTTCGGGGTGCTGCTCGACGGGGCGCCGATGTCGGTGTCGCAGGCGTCGGGCACCGGGCTGCTCGACCTGCGGGCCATGACCTGGGACTTCGAGGCGTGCGAGCTGGCCGGGGTACGGCCGGGCGAACTGCCGGACCTGGCCCCGACCGGGTGGCGCGGCCGGCTGCGACCGGCGTACGCCGCCCGCTGGCCGGCCCTGGCGGCGGCGCGATGGAAGGCGCCGATCGGCGACGGCGCGGCGTCCAACATCGGCTCGGGCTGCGTCGACGAGAACCGGGCGGCGGTGACGGTGGGCACCTCGGCCGCCGTACGGCTGATGCAGCCGGCGCCGGCCGGGGCGGAGTTGCCGCCGCTGCCGGCGACCCTGTGGCGTTACCGGGTCGACCACGAGCGGATCATCACCGGCACCGCGTACTCGTCGGGCGGCAACCTGTTCGACTGGGCCGAGCGTGAGCTGCGGCTGCCGGCGGGGCCGGCCCTGGACGAGGCGCTGGAGCGGGTGACGCCGGGCCGGTCGATACCGGCCGACATGCGGTTCGGTGGTGACCGGCCGCCGGGAATGGCCGGGGCCGGCTCCGGGGCGCTGGGTGGGCTGGGGTTTGGCAGCACCGCGGTGGACATCCTGGCCGGCCTGATGGACGCGTTGTGCCGGCAGGTCGCGGACGACCTCGTCGACCTGGAGTCCACGGTGGACCGACGGGTGGAGGTGGTGCTCGGCGGCGGTGCCGTGGCGGCCTCCGCCTGGTGGCGGCGGGCGTTCGCGGCGGCGCTGGCCCCCCGCCCGGTGCGGCACGTCACCAACCCGGAGGTGGGTGGCACCGGGGCGGGGATCCTGGCGCTGGGCCGGTTCGGCGACATCGACGCGCATAGCGGCATCGGCCGGACGGATGAGGGCGGCTCGGCGGTGTCGGCAGGACGTGATCGGCCACATTATCCTTCGTGAACGACCCGGATGTCGCGTCGTTGACAGCTTTGGCTGGCCTGGTTGGATGGAGGCCGCCCCTCGGCCGGCCCGGCGCCGGGGACAGTAGGGAGGCGTTGGTGGGCGTCACCAACGGGCCGTCGGACGTCACGGCCCCGCACCAACGACGAAGCCTCTTCGACGAACGGGTTCTGCCGCACCGTCGCCGGTCCCGGCTGCGGCTGCGCGACTGGCGGATGCGTACCAAGCTCGGCGCGGTGCTGATCGTCCCCTCGGTCGCGTTCATCGTGCTCGCCAGCGTGCAGACCGGTTCCCTGGTCAGCCAGGCGACCGTGCTGAACGAGTTCGCCGAGCAGGTCCGGGTCGGGCGGGAGACGACCGCCCTGATCCACGAACTGCAACAGGAGCGCGACCGTACCTTCGGCGAACAGGTGGCCCCGGCGACCAGCTCCGACGGCCGGTACGACCCGACCCAGGCCCGAGTGGCCCTGGCCCCGTTCCACGAGCGGGTGGACGCGGCGGTCGGCGCGTTCCGGGCCGCCGGTGACCCGATGTCGCGCGGCGACGCCGCCTGGCGGGTCTCCTACACCCGGACGGTCGGGCTGCTCGACCAGTTGCCGGCCCTGCGGTCGGCGGCCGTCGGCGGCATCGTGACCGCCCCGACCATCGAGGGCAACTACACCCGAACCATCGACTCCCTGCTGGCGTTGCTGGCCGAGCCGTCGCCCGGCGTCGAACGACCGGAACTTACCGACGCGGTGCTGCGCTACGTGCAGTTGGCGCGGGTCAAGGAGGTCGGGTCGCGGATCCGGGCCCGGCTCTACAGCGCCGGCCGCCTCGACGGCTACGGCGCCGAGGAGCTGGTGACCCTCAGCGACCTGCGGGTGCAGCAGTTGACCGCGATGGCGGAGTTCCGGGTCGTGGCGACCACCGAGCAGCTGGCACGCTACGAGGAGGCGACCCGTGATCCGCGGTTCGTCCACGCCGGGCAGTTGGAGGAGACCTCGCTGCCGTCGGCGGGCGCCGGGCCGCGGGTGATCCCGCCGGCGAGCTGGTGGTCGGCGAGCCAGGACCGGCACGACCTGTTACGTGAGATCGAGACGACCGTGCTCGACGACGCCGTGCAGCAGGCCGACTCGCGCAGCGCCGCGCAGGTGCGCCGTACGGTGATGGTCGCCGCCGGGGTGCTCGCGGTGCTGCTGGTGGCGTTGCTGACCTCGGTCGTCATCGGCCGCTCGATCGCCCGGTCGCTGCGGATGCTGCGGGCGCAGGCGTTGCAGGTGGCGCAGCTCGACCTGCCGGAGACGCTGCGCCAGCTGCGGGAGGTCAACGCCGGCATTCCGGAGATCGAGGTGCCGCCGGCGACGGTTCGGTCGATGGACGAGATCGGTGACGTCGCCGAGGCGTTCGTGGCGGTGCACCGCAGCGCGGTCACCGTCGCGGTCGACCAGGCCACGATGCGGCGTACGTTCAACGCGATGTTCGTCAACCTGGCCCGGCGCAGCCAGGTCCTGGTCGAGCGGCAGCTCGAACTGCTCGACGAGTTGGAGCGCGAGGAGAGCGACCCGGACCAGCTCGAGAACCTGTTCAAGCTCGACCACCTCGCGGCCCGGATGCGGCGTAACGACGAGAGCCTGCTGGTGCTCGCCGGCACCGAGTCGACCCGCCGGTGGAACCGCCCGGTGGCGTTGTCGGCCGTCGTGCTCGCCGCCGTGGCCGAGATCGAGCAGTATCCGCGGGTGCGGCATGACGTCGCCGACGACCTGCACGTCGTCGGGCACGCGGTCGCCGACCTGGTGCACCTGCTGTCCGAGTTGCTGGAGAACGCCACCGCGTTCTCGCCGCCGGACACGGTGGTGCGGGTGACCGGCACCGGATACGGCCCGGAGACGGCCCTGATCGAGATCGTCGACGAGGGCCTGGGGATGAGCCCGACCGGTGTCGCCGACGCCAACAAGCTGCTCGCCGCGCCGCCGGCTGCCGACCTCGCCGCGTCGGAGCGGATGGGGTTGTTCGTGGTCAGCCACCTGGCCGCCCGGCAGGGGGTGCGGGTGCAGTTGCGGGCCGCCGAGCGGGGCGTGGTGGCGACGATCTGGCTGCCCGGTTCGGTGCTGTCGCCGGCGCCGACGGCGCGGGACGCGGCCAACGATCCCGGGCGGGGGGTCGGCGGGTTGCGGCCGTACGCGATCGGGGCCACGGCGGGATTGCCGGCGCTGCGCGCGGCCGGACCCGGCAACGATCGGGGCGCCCCGCCGGCGCCGGCGCCGGCGGGGCGCCGCAAGACGCTGCCGCGCTCGCGGCGGGCGGTACCGACCCGGTCCGAGGATGTGCTGGCCGATGCCAGCGGGGCGCCAGACGCGCCGGAGGGCAGCACCTGGTGGTCGCGGCAGGCCCGGCCGGGTACGGCGGCCGCCGCCCGGTCCGGTGCCGGCCAGCCCGGCACCGGTCAGCCCGCTGCCGTTCGGTCCGCCGCCGGTCGGCCCGGCGCCGGTCAGCCCGCCGGGCCGGCGGCCGGCCGGTCGGCCGTACCGGCCCCGGCCGCACGCTCCGGTGGCGCGGTCGGGGTGGCCCGGGCGGTGGGACAGGCCCCGCTGCGGCCCGCCGGCCCGGCCGGCCCGGGACCTGGCGACGCGGCTGCCGCACCGGTGGCCGGGGCCGACCAGCGGCCGGCACCGGAACCGTTCCGGCCGACCGTGGTCCGCAACGCCAACGGGCTGCCGGTACGGGTGCCGATGGCGCACCTGCCCTCGGAGACCGAGTCGCCCGCGCCCGCCGCGCCGCGGCCGTACACCGACCCGGACCCGGACGCGGCCGGCTCGACGCTCTCCCGGTTCTACGGCGGCGTACGGCGGGCCGAGGCGGAGGAGACCACCGAAATGTCAAAGTTGATCACTAAGGACGAGGAGGGCCAGTGAACACGCTGAGCCAAGATGCACGCGACCTGAGTTGGCTGGTCAGCGGGTTCGCCGAGAAGGTACCCGGGGTCCTGCACGCGGTGGTGGTCTCCTCCGACGGGCTGCTGGTGGCGGTCTCCGACCACCTGCCCCGCGACCACGCCGACAAGCTCGCCGCGGTGACCTCGGGGTTGATGAGCATCACCACGGGCGCGGCGCAGATGTTCGACGGCGACATCGTCAAGCAGACCGTCGTGGAGATGGGGCGGGGCTACTTCCTGGTGATGAACATCCGGGACGGTTCGATCCTGGCGACGCTCGCGTCCGGTGACGCCGACGTCGGGGTGATCGGCTACGAGATGGCCCGGCTGGCCAAGCAGGCCGGCGAGAAGCTCACCCCGGCGCTGCGCGCGGAACTGCAGCAGGCGCTCCCACGCTGAATTGCGGCCGGCGCTACCGCGCTGAGTCGCAGCAGGCTGGATAAAAGCCAGCTAGCCCGGTTGACCAGGCCGGGCTAGCTGGCTGTCCAGGTGTCACGGAGCGGCCGTCCGGAGGCTCCGCGCGATTACCTACACCGCGTTGTCGGCGATGACCCGGCGGTACCAGTGGGCGCTGCGCTTGAGGATCCGGCGCTGGGTCGGGTAGTCGACGTGGATGAGTCCCCAGCGTTGGTCGTAGCCCTCGGCCCACTCGAAGTTGTCCATCAGGGACCAGACGTGGAAGCTCTTCAGCGGCACGCCGTCGGCGATCGCCCGGTGGGCGGCGGCGATGTGGTCGCGCAGGAAGGCGACGCGGCCGGCGTCGTCGACGGTGTCGTCGGCGCCGAGCGGGTCGGGGGTGGGCAGCCCGTTCTCGGTGATGGAGATCGGCATCGGGCCGTAGTCGCGGGTGACCCGGGTGAGGATGTCGTACAGGCCGTCGGGGTAGATCTGCTGCCAGTCCGCCTGCGAGGTTGGCCACCTGGTCACGGTGCCGCCGTCGGCGGTGACGTAGATCGGCGTGTAGTACTGCACGGCGAGCAGGTCGACCGGGGTGGAGATGATGTCGAGGTCGCCGTCGCGGATGCCCCTGACCAGCCGGCTGTCCGGGCCGAGGTCGTCGAGGACGTCGGCGGGGTAGCGGCCGGTGAAGACCGAGTCGAGGTAGAACCGGTTCTCGTAGCCGTCGTACAGGGTGGTGGCCGCGGCGGCGGCCGCGCTGGCGTCGGCGGGATAGCAGGGGTGCAGGTTGAACGCGGGGCCGATGCGGCCCGGGCCGCCGCGGGCGCGTAGTGCCTGTACGGCCAGGCCGTGCGCGAGCTGCAGGTGGTGGGCGACGAGGTGGGCGGCGTCGGGGTCCTGCCGGCCGGGTGCGTGGTGGCCTTCGAGGTAGCCGTTCTGCACCACGGTCTTCGGCTCGTTGATGGTCAGCCAGACCGGTACGTCGTCGCCGAGGGCGGCGAAGACGGCGTCGGCGTACTCGGCGAAGCGGAGGGCGGTGTCGCGGGACTCCCAGCCGCCGGCGTCCTGGAGCGCCTGCGGCAGGTCCCAGTGGAAGAGGGTCGCCATCGGGGCGATGCCGCGGTCGTGGAGCCCGGCGACCAGGCGGCGGTAGAAGTCCAGGCCGCGCTGGTTGGGGGCGCCGGCGCCGTCGGCCTGGACGCGGGGCCAGGCGATGGAGAAGCGGTAGCTGTGCAGGCCGAGGTCGCGCATCAGGTCGAGGTCGTCGGCGTACCGGTGGTAGTGGTCGGCGGCCACGTCGCCGGTGTCCCCGCCCTTGATTCGGCCGGGGGTGTGGCTGAAGGTGTCCCAGACCGACTCGCCGCGGCCGTCCTCCTTGGTGGCGCCTTCGATCTGGTAGGCCGACGTGGCGGCCCCCCAGACGAAGTCGTCGGGGAAGCGCAGGCCGAGCGGTGCTTCGGCGTCCGCGGGCGGCGTGGCGTGGTGCAGCGGCTGCCGCCGGCTGGGAACGGACATGTTTCGGGTCTCCTCTGGAGTCTTCGGGGATCCCCGATGCTCGTCGTAACAATCGGGGGTTAGCGTGGGGGCGGGGAGGGCAATCCCCGCCCCCACCATCGGTTACACACACGCACGAGCGGGTTGGCGTCCAAGTCGTGCGTGCCGCGCGGGAGCCGGGCCACGCGAGTGGCTGGTGATCCCACCTCCCTTCCGATGTTTCGTGGGGCGGCCGGCGGCGGAGTCCGGGCTGGCCCGCCGTCGGCCCTTGCGTGCGCAGGGGTCGGGTCATGTACGAGGGCACACGACACGACTTGCATGTTCATCGATGGAAGCGCTCCCATCGGCGATGGTTCAGGACTGTAGTCCGCGTTACGGCTTTGTGAAAGCCCCAAAATGGAATCGAAACAAAGTCCGGAAAGCCCCTTCCTGCGGTTGATTCGGGAGCGCTCCCATGGAACACTCTCGAACTGTCGCGGGTGGGTGAGCCACCACGCGCGACCGTGGGCCGCCGAGGGCATCGGGCTTCCGAACGGCCGCCCCACCGACCGGGACCGCCGGTCAACCCCCGGTCCGGGCCGGGTCGCTCGCAACGTTCCCCCGCGCCTTCCGTCCCGCGCGACGACCGTCGTGCCGGAGGCGCCCGGCCGGTGGCCGTCGCGCCCCGGCCCGGTTCCGCGAGGAGACATTCATGAAAGTCACCGCAAGACGCCGTCGGGTGGCGATGGTCGCCGCCGGCGTGCTCGTGGCGGCCGGGGTGACCCTGCCGGTGGGCGCCGCCCACGCCGCCACCTCCTGCGACGTGGTCTACGCGACCAACGACTGGAACAGCGGATTCACCGCCAACGTCACCATCAAGAACCTCGGCGACCCGATCAACAACGGCTGGACCCTCGGCTGGACGTTCCCCAACTCCGGCCAGCGGGTGACCCAGAGCTGGTCGTCCACCGTCACCCAGACCGGCAGCCAGGTGACCGCGGTCAATGCGGCCTGGAACGCCAGCATCCCCACCGGTGGCACGGTCGACTTCGGCTTCAACGGCACCCACACCGGCAACAACCCGAAGCCGACGTCGTTCACCCTCAACGGCACCGTCTGCAACGGGTCCGTACCCAACCAGGCGCCGACGGTCTCGCTCAGTGTGCCGGCCGGCCCGTTCGTCGCCCCCGCCGACGTGCCGCTGACCGCCACCGCCAGCGACCCCGACGGCACCATCAGCAAGGTCGAGTTCTACCGCAACGGCCTGCTGGTCAACACCGACACCACCGCCCCGTACGGCTACACGATGGAGGACCTGCCGGCCGGCAGCTACACCGTGCAGGCCAAGGCGTACGACAACGCGACCGCGACCGCGACCGCGGAGCGGGCGTTCACCGTCACCCCCAGCTCCGGTCCGGTGCTGATCGCGACCCCGTCGTCGGTGAGCGTCAACGAGGGCGGCACCTCCACGGTGAACCTGAAGCTGTCGGCGGCGCCGACGAGCAACCGGGTGGTGACGCTGACGCGTACCGGTGACCAGGACATCACCGTCTCGCCGACCTCGGTCACCCTCACCCCGAGCAACTGGAACAACGGGGTCAACGTGACCGTGGCCGCCGCCGAGGACGCCGACACGGTCAGCGGCACCGCGACCATCACCGCGTCGGCCACCGGCCTCGCGCCGCTGGCGATCGTCGCCACCGAGATCGACAACGACACCCCCGGCGGCAACAACGTCTACATCCAGCGGTTCCTGGAGCAGTACGGCAAGATCAAGAACTCGGGCTACTTCAGCCCCGAGGGCGTGCCGTACCACTCGATCGAGACGATCATCGTCGAGGCGCCGGACCACGGCCACGAGACCACGTCCGAGGCGTTCAGCTTCTGGATCTGGCTGGAGGCGCAGTACGGCCGGGTCACCCAGAACTGGGCGCCGTTCAACAACGCCTGGACGGTGACGGAGAAGTACATCATCCCGTCGAACGCCGACCAGCCGACCGCCGGCGTCGCCGGCACCCCGCAGTACGCCGCCGAGTACGACCTGCCCAGCCAGTACCCGTCCCAGCTGCAGCCGAACGTGTCCGTCGGCCAGGACCCGCTGCGGTCCGAACTGCAGACCACGTACGGCACCGGCAGCATCTACGGCATGCACTGGCTGCTCGACGTCGACAACGTGTACGGCTTCGGCCGCTGCGGCGACGGCACCACCCGCCCGGCGTACATCAACACCTTCCAGCGCGGGCCGCAGGAGTCGGTGTGGGAGACGGTGCCGCAGCCGTCCTGCGACACCTTCGCCCACGGTGGGCCGCGCGGCTACCTCGACCTGTTCACCCGGGAGAGCAACCCGCCGGCGCGGCAGTGGAAGTACACCAACGCCCCGGACGCCGACGCGCGCGCCATCCAGGCCGCGTACTGGGCCCAGACCTGGGCGAAGCAGCAGAACCGCCAGGGCGAGATCGCCGAGACCGTGGCCAAGGCCGCCAAGATGGGCGACTACCTGCGGTACGCGATGTTCGACAAGTACTTCAAGCGGATCGGCAACTGTGTCGGGGCGACCCAGTGCCCGGCCGGCACCGGCCGCGACTCGGCGCACTACCTGATGTCCTGGTACTACGCGTGGGGTGGCGCCACCGACCCGAACGCCGCCTGGTCGTGGCGGATCGGTTCCAGCCACAACCACATGGGCTACCAGAACCCGATGGCCGCGTACGCGCTGACCGCCATGCCGGAGCTGCGGCCGAGGTCGGGGACCGCCAACGCCGACTGGACGAAGAGCCTGGAGCGGCAGATGGAGCTGTACCAGTGGCTCCAGTCCGCCGAGGGCGGCATCGCCGGCGGTGCCACCAACAGCTGGCAGGGCAGCTACAGCCAGCCGCCGGCGGGCACCCCGACCTTCTACGGCATGTTCTACGACCCCAAGCCGGTCTACCACGACCCGCCGAGCAACAACTGGTTCGGCATGCAGGTCTGGTCGCTGCAGCGGGTCGCCGAGCTGTACTACCTGACCGGCAACGCGCGGGCCAAGACGGTGCTGGACAAGTGGGTGCCGTGGGCCCTGTCGGAGACCACGATCGGCACCGGCGGCGACTACGCCATTCCGGCGACGATGGAGTGGACCGGCGCCCCCGCGGTCTGGAACCCGGTCAACCCGCAGCCGAACAGCAACCTGCACGTCGAGGTCGTCTCGCACAGCAAGGACGTCGGCGTCACCGCCGCGTACGCCCGCACCCTGATGTGGTACGCGGCCAAGTCCGGCCACGTCGGCGCGAAGAACACGGCCAAGGGCCTGCTCGACGGCCTGAACGCCAACGCCGACGCGCAGGGTGTCTCGGTGCCCGAGCGGCAGGAGCACTTCAACCGCTTCGACGACGTCTACAACCCGTCGACCGGCCAGGGGCTCTACATCCCGCAGGGCTGGACGGGCACCATGCCCAACGGTGACGTCATCGCGCCGGGCAAGAGCTTCCTCGACATCCGCTCGTTCTACAAGGACGACCCGGACTGGCCGAAGGTTCAGGCCTACCTGGACGGCGGACCGGCCCCGGTCTTCAACTACCACCGGTTCTGGGCCCAGGCGGACATCGCCATGGCCTACGCCGACTTCGGGCATCTGTTCCCGAACGGCTGAACCACCGGCGGTGCGGGCCGGGTGGGATCATCCGGCCCGCACCGCACCGGCACACCGCCCGCCCCGGGTACGTACCCGGGGCGGGCGTCTTTCGCCGGGTACGACCGTCAGGTCGCCTCCGCAACGACCACGTAGAGCGTGACCGCGGCGAGGAAGGGTTCGTCGGCCAGGTGGGCGAGCCACCGCTGCGCGTCCCGCGTGGTCAGGTAGCCGGCCGCGACCGCGCGTTCGGTGTTGCGCTGGAGACCGAGGATCTGGTCGGCCGATTCGACGTCCCGGAAGACGGTGGTGACCGGAACCACCTGTGAGACCACGAACCCGGTCGCGGTGGCGAGCCGGGCGAGTTGTCTGCCGATCACGCCGTTGCGGACGATCCGGTCGGTGAGGTGGCGGGTGTAGGAGCGTGACACCTCCAGGTCGGGGTAGTCGATCGCCAGCGAGTCCCAGTCCGGCTCGCCCGTCACGAGCCTTCCACCCGGACGGAGCACCCGCAGCAACTCGGCCAGTGCCTTCACCGGATCGGTGACGTTCTGCAGTACACGGTCAGTCCGGGCGCCGTCGACGGTGTCGTCGTCGAGGTCGAGGGCGTGGACGTCGCCCTGCCGAACCTTGACCCGGGGCAGGTCGGCGGTGCGTTCCCGGGCCGTTTCGATCATTTCCGGATCGGCGTCGAGACCGATCACCGTCCCGGTGGGGGACACCGCCTCGGCGACCGCGCGCAGGTCGGTGCCGGGACCGCAGCCCACGTCCAGCACCGTCTGTCCGGGTCGGGCGGCGAGGGCGTCGGCCATGACCTTTTTGTACGCCCGGGCGGCGTCGGTGGCGGCGACCCGGTCGAGGTAGCCGACCGGACCCGGTACCGCGGTTTCGAAGATGCTGCCACTCATCCGGGCCATCGACCGTAGTTCCCGATCGAGCATCTCGCGGCCCGTGGCCGTCAGCCGGACCGGGCGCTGCCGGCCGGAGCCGGCGACGTGTTCGACGAGTTGTTTTGTCTCGAGCCGGGTGAGTGCGCCGTAGAGGCTTCCGGCGCCGAGCCGGTTTCCGGTGAGTTTCTCGATGACGGCGTTGATGGCGTAGCCGTGCAGTGGCCCGTCCGCGAGCGCGCGAAGCACGAGCACCTGAGCGTCCTGGGTTCGCATGGCTCTCCTCCGAGGTTGCCGACGAGCAGTATAGTACGCGGCGCGTAGTACGCGGCGCGTACTACGCGCCGTGCCGTTCGTCTGGGCTAGAACTCGAAGGGCTCCCCGCAGATGCGAATCTCCGATCCCCTCCACACCCTGTACGTCCGCCGGCTGCGTCGACAGGTCGCGGCCGGACGGCTACCGGAACACGTCGGTCTGGTCATGGACGGCAATCGTCGCTGGGCCCGCCGGAAGGGTATGAGCAACCCGAGCGTCGGCCACCAGTACGGCGCCGAGCACGTCGAGGACCTGCTTGCCTGGTGCGACACCCTCGCGATCAGGCACGTCACCGTTTTTGTCTGCTCGACGGAAAACCTCCGACGACGCGACGCCGCCGAGGTTGCCTTCCTGATGCACACCATCGAGCGGGTGGTGGCCACCCACCTCACCCGGCCGGCGGCGGAGTGGCGGGTACACGTCGCCGGCGCGCTCGACATCCTTCCCGCGAGAACCGCCCACGCGCTCACGCAGGCCGTGGCGGCGACCCGGGACCGCACAGGGGCGCACGTGACGTTGGCTGTCGGTTACGGCGGACGCCAGGAGGTGGTCGACGCCATCCGTGAGCTGCTGTACGAGAGAGCTGGCGCGGGACATTCCGTCGAGGACATAGCCGCCGGCTTGACGGCGGACGACATCACGCGGCACCTGTACACCGCCGGCCAGCCAGAGCCGGATCTGGTCATCCGCACCAGCGGCGAGCAGCGGATGTCCAACTTCCTGCTCTGGCAGAGCGCCTACTCCGAGCTCTACTTCTGCGAGCCGTACTGGCCGGCGTTCCGGGAGGTCGACTTTCTCCGCGCGTTACGCAGCTACGCCGGCCGGCTGCGTCGCTATGGCGCCTAGGACCCGCCGCGGGCGGTCGCGTCGTATAGGTCGGTGGCCTTGCCGCCCGCCAGTGTCCGTCGGGGCGCTGACTCACGCTCACCTGCCGATCCTGCCCGGGCACGCCGCGGCGTGCCGGCTTCCTGCGGACCCCGATGGTCGGCGCCGGTGCGGATACCCGAGCCGGCGTACGCCGCCCGATATTGGTGATCATCAGTCCTGCAACAGATCTGACGATTTCGCAAGTCGGGGAGTCCGATGTGGAACACTGTGGACATTGGCGCGTCGTGCGGGCAGCACGATCAGTGCCGGAGCGCTAGACTCCGGCTGACCGGCCGATCAACTCCCCCCGTGGTTGATTGGCCGGTCCTTTTTGTGCGCCCGCCGGTTGTGGGGCGGATGGGTGCCCGTCCGGTGCGTAGAGCGGGCACCCACCCGCCTCCGGTGACCATGCCGTCTGCCGTAACGGCATGGTCGGCGATCCGTCTCAATCCCCCCAGAGGAGACGGATCGAGGTCTAGTGGACGGCGCTGGCCGTCACGTGTTGCGGTAGCCGGAGCCACCAGGCGGCGGCGCCGCGGGCCGGCTGCGGTGCGGCGGGGTCGTCCCGCAGCCGGCTGAGCAGGGCCTGCCGGCGGGCGATGCCGAGTCCGTAGACCAGGCCGCGCAGCGCCGACTCGTGCAGCGGGTCGCGGTGCCGTCGCCACAGGCGGTTGTGGTGGTCGACCGCGGCGGCCCAGTAGCGGTCGTCGCTGTGCCCGCCGAGGTGCCCGATCGCGTGGGTGGCCAGGACGACCAGCGGCCCGGGAATCCCGCTGCCGACGGTGATCCGTTCGACCAGCGGACGCTGCTCGGCGCCACCGAGGGCACGCAGCGCCGCGATGATGCAGCCGTTGAGTTCCAGGCGTTCGGGTGCGCGGATGCCGGCGAGTTCGTCGGCCAGCGCCCGGGCCGGCGGCTCCCGGTAGGGGGTCGCGGCGATCAGCATCGCGGTGTAGAGGCGGATGTCGGACAGCGGGTGGAACAGCAGTTCCCGGACCAGGGTGGGGAACATGTCGTTGGCCGGGTCGTGCGGCAGGGTGGCGGTGGTCGTGTTGACGACGCGGGTCACCACGACGCGGGCGGTCTGCGGCGCGGCGAGCTGGCCGGTGGCGACCGCCTCGCCGACGGTGCGGTCGGCGGTCGCGGCGCGGCGCAGCGCGGCCTGCATCCCGGGCCGGTGCAGCTGCGGGGCGTGCCGCAGCAGCGCGGCGGCCAGCGGCTGGGCCTCGGCGCGGTGCGCGGGTTCGCGGACGAGTTCGACGATCAGCGCGGTCAGGTCGGTGAGCTGGTCGGCGGTGAAGTGCCCGAAGCGGATCTTGCGTACGCAGGCCAGCAGGGCGCCGAGGAACGCCCGGTCGTTGGTGGGCTGGTGGAGTTGGGCGAGCACGTGCCGGCTGGCGTCGGGGTGCGCGCTGCCGTCGAGGGCACCGATCGTCTCGATGAAGACCTGGTTCTCCCGGTCGGCGCCGAGTCCGGCGCAGGCCGCGACGGCCGCCCGCTGGCACGAGGGGTGGGCGATGAGGCGGTTGAACGCCTCGAAGCGCTGCTGCCACGACAGGCCGTGGGCGACGATCATCTCGGTGAGCAGCCGCTCGGTGAGCGCGGCGCGGGCGCTGCGCGGGCTGATGATCAGGTTGGGTGCGGCCGAGACCAGCGCGGACAGTTCGTCCCACTGCTGGCCGGTCATGATCGCCGTGGACAGGGCCCGGTCGAGCAGGTCGTCGATGCGGCCGGCGGCCTCGTCGGCGGCGGGCAGGTGCCGGGCCAGCGCCGGCGCCCCGTGCCCGGGCGGGGTGGCGTAGCGGTGCAGGGTGTCGATGACGGCGGTCAGGGTGCCGGCCGGCAGGTCGAGCAGTTCCTCGTAGCGCGCCACGGCCCGGTGGGTGGGGCGTACGGCGGCGGTTTCCCAGCGGGAGATGCGGCTCTCGGTGGTGTGGCTCGACCACGAGCCGCCGTGGAAGGCGGCGGCGAACGTCTTGGCGCGGGTCCACCGCTGGTGGGGGTCGAGCAGGCGGTTGCTGCGCAGCAGCCAGGCGACCCGGTCGGCGAGCGAGGGCTGGCCGCCGCGGCGGTGGCTCGGGGGCTCCGGCGGTGCAAGGTCGACGGAGGCCGTGTGGCTAGTCGCCATGTTGCAGATCCTAGCGGCGGAGACCTATTTCATGTTTCCCGTTGCAGCGCGACAGATCCTCTGCAATCGATCTTTCGCCGTATTGGGAAGCATTTACCATACGCGTCCGGCCGGCCGCCGAAGGTCCTTCGACAGGACCGGCTCCGCTGGCTGGGCATATCCCGTTATCCGGCTAAAAGCCGGTACGGAATTGTATTTCCGCTATTGCGATGAATTGGCGGTTGTCTTGCCTGGTTCGAGCGGATGCCGCAGGCCCGGGTGGTCGGCCGGCAGCGAGCGGCGGATCACCCACCAGCTGACCGCCAGGCAGGCGGCGACCAGCGGCCAGGTCAGCGCCGCCCGGGCGGCGGTCAGCGCGACGACCTGGTCGGCGAAGTAGAGCGGCAGGAAGACGAGCAGCCGGATCACGTACTGGCCGACCCACACCCAACTGCCCCGGCTGTACGCCCGCAGCAGGGCCGGATCGCGCCGCCACCGGGTCCGCTGACCGAGGACGGTGCCGACCACGACACCGAGCAGCGGCCAGCGCACCACGATGCTGACGATCCAGGCGAGGGCGCTGGCCGCGTTGGACACCAGTTGCAGCAGGAAGAAATCGGTGGCCCGGCCGGTGCGCAGGGCGATCAGCGCGGCGACGCAGACGGCGAGCAGGCCGACGAGCACCGAGCGGGGCCGGTCGCCCCGGCGCAGTCGCCAGCCGGCCACCACCAGTGCGACGACCAGCGCGGCGACGACACCGCCGATGATCGACTGGCCGGTCAGCAGCCAGCCGACACCGAACGCGACCGGCGGCAGGGTGGCGTCGATCGCGCCCCGGCGACCGCCGAGCAGGTCGGCGAGGGATTCGCGGTCGTCCGCTCCCGGCGCCGTCATCACACCTCCCACGGCATTGCGTTAGGCGAGCCTAACCTAGGGTACTGCCGCGGTCGAGGTGTCCTTGGTCATCAGTGCCCGCAGGAACGACAACCCGTCGACCGCCACCGCGTCCCGGCTCGCCGCCAGCGGCCGCCACACCGACATCGGCACCTCCAGGCCCGCCGCCGTGAACGACTCGATGCACAGCGGACCGGCGTACCCGACGTCCTGCAGCGCGCCGAGGATCGCCGGCCAGTCGAAATGGTCGGCGCCGGGCGTACCCCGGTCGTTGGCGCAGACCTGGACGTGGACCAGGCGGTCGCCGGCGGCCCGGAACGCGGCGGCGACGTCGCGTTCCTCGATGTTGACGTGGAAGGTGTCCAGGGCGATGCCCAACCCGTCGACGCCGTCGACGACCTCCAGGGTCTGCTCGACGGTGTTCAGCAGACTGCTGTCGAACCGGTTGAGCGGTTCGAGGCCGAGCGTCACCCCGTGCTCGGCGGCGTAGCCGGCCAGCGGTCGCAGCCGCGCGACCAGCCGGGCCAGCGCGTCGCGGCGGCCGTCGGCGGACAGCGGCCACCGTCGGCCCGCCGGGGAGTACAGCGGCCCGGCGACCACGGCGGCGCCGACCGTCGCCGCCGCCCGCACGCAGCCACGGACGAAGTCACCGGTACGCCCCAGCACCTCGGCGTCGTCGGTCAGCAGGTCGTGGTCGGGCAGCAGCCCGGCACAGATGGTCGCGCCCAGCCCGTGGGCGGCGAGCAGGTCGGCGGCGTACGCCGGATCCCAGTCGCTGGTCGACATTATCGGCAACTCGACGACGTCGAACCCCCAGTCGCTGATCCGTGGCACCAGCCGGGTGAGCGCGTCGTCGGTCAACGGCGACACCCACACCCAGGTGTTGACGCCGATCGGGTGCACAGTCATCAGAAGTCCGCGAAGAGGTAGGGGATCTGGCGGGGGAACAGCAGCCGTAGCTGCGCGGCCGCGTCGTCGGGCACGGTGCCCAGGCCGCGCAGCCGGGCCTCGACCGGGTCGAGGACGCCGTAGAACAGTCCGGACAGGCCGGCGACGGTCAGCGTCGCCGCCGGGACGGGCCCGTCGCCGCGGGTCACCTCGAGTTGCCCCGAGCCGCCGTCGAGCACGTACCGGCCGGCGACGAACGGGTCGTCGACGACCTCGACCGCGACCCGGCCCGGTCCGGCGGCCGCCCCGGCGAGCGCCTCCAGCGACAGCACGCGGGCCATCGGCCCGCCCCGGCGCGGGAAGCTGACGTCCGCCTCGGTGCGGGCCGCGAGGTCGGTCACCCACAGTTCGGGTACGTCGTCGGCGCCGACGAGCACGCTGGCCCGCGACACCTGGTCGGCGTGCCGGGCCAGGAACCGCAGCAGCAGGGCCCGGCCCAGCGGCCCGGTCACCAGCAGGTCGTCGCCGACCAGTTCACCGCCGTAGCCCTCGATCCGGTACGTCAGTGCCCCGACGACCTCGCCGTCGACGCGGGCGGTGGCCAGCCAGCGCGGTTCCAGGTCGCGCAGCACGTGCCCGCGCCGCTCCGGAAACACCGCGAACCCGTGCCGCTGGCCGAGCAGCCGCAGCGTCAGGTCGCGGAAGTCGTCGTAGCGGTCGGCGACCGGGCCCCAGTCGACGTCGCCGGGCAGGTCGGCGCGCTGCAGCCCGGCCAGGTCGGCCGGCGCGAACGTCGCCCGCCGGGCGCGCGGCATCCCGGCGTAGCCGAAACGTTCGTAGAAGGACGGCCGGAACGGATACAGGGCGCTGACCGTGTGCCCGTCGTCGCGCATGTCGCCGAGCAGCCGGGTCAGCAGGGTGCGGGCGTGACCCTGCCGGCGGGCCAGCGGATCGGTGACGACCGCCGCCACCCCGGCCATGCGGTGTACGACCCCACGCACGTTCTGCCGCATCGGGATGCCGGCGACCGCGGCGACCGTACGCCCGTCGACCTCGGCGATCAGGTTGACGCTGTCCTCGTTGTACGGCGCGTACCGGCGGGCCCGGTCGAGCCGGTCGGCGGCGGGCGGCGAGGACTCGAAGGCATACGCGGCCAAGGGAAAGGCGGTGGTCAGCCGTTCCTCGGCGTCTACCCGGCGGATGTGCATCAGGCCGGGCCGGTCATGATCGGCACAGTCACGCCGCGAGGCTACCCGGCCCGGATCGCCGTCGGCGGGGCGGGCCGCCGGGGTGGTGCGTACGGCCAGGCCGGGGCGTACGGTCGGGCCGGGGCGGGCGTACGCCCGCCGGCGGCGGAAAACGCGTTGGCCGGGACGCGGTCGCCGGGTGAGGATCACGGAATGGGTCAACCTGGTCCGGACGGCCGCGCCGGAATCGACGCCGCACTCGTCCGGCGCCTGATCGCCGCGCAGTTCCCACAGTGGAGCGACCTGCCGGTCGCACCGGTGGAGGTCGACGGCTGGGACAACCGGACCTACCGGCTCGGCGACGACATGACCGTACGGCTGCCGACCGCTGCCGGCTACGTGCCCGCGGTGGCCAAAGAGGACGAGTGGCTGCCCCGGCTGGCGCCCGCGCTGCCGGTCGCCGTGCCACCGGTGCTGGCGACGGGCGAGCCGGGCGAGGGCTACCCGTTTCCGTGGTCGGTGCGTGGCTGGCTGCCGGGGGAGACGGCCGACCGGGCCCGGGTCGACGACATGCCGCGGTTCGCGGCCTCGGTCGCCGGGTTCGTCCGGGCCCTGCACGACTGTGACACCACGGGCGGCCCGGTCGGCGGCGAGCACAGTTTCTGGCGGGGAGCCTCGCCGGCCCATTACGACGAGGACACCCGACGCTTCCTCACCGCGCTGGCCGGGCACGTCGACACCGCCCGGGCCGCCGCCGTCTGGGAGGCCGCCCTGGCGAGCCGGTTCGACGGCACGCCGGTGTGGTTCCACGGCGACATCGCCGTGGGCAACCTGCTGGTCGTGGACGGCGACCTGGCGGCGGTGATCGACTTCGGCACCTCGGGGATCGGCGATCCGGCCTGCGATCTGGTGATCGCCTGGACGTTGTTCTCCGGCGCCAGCCGCGACGCGTTCCGGGCGGCGGTCGACCTGGACGACGGCACCTGGGCGCGGGCCCGTGGCTGGGCACTGTGGAAGGCGTTGCTGGTCATGGCCATGTCGCTCGACACCGACCCGGAACGGGCCGCCGCCAACGAGCGGGTGATCGACGAGGTCCTCGCCGACCACGACCGCCTCGGCTAGCGCGGACCGGCATGACCGGCCGGCATCTCATGGACGCGGCGGACGTCGTCGTGTTGCTGGGCCGCCTCGCGGACCACGGGGTCGAGGTGTGCGTCGGTGGTGGTTGGGGCGTGGACGCGCTGCTGGGAGAGCAGACCCGGGAGCACTCCGACCTCGACGTCTGGTTGCCGGCCGCCCACCTCGAGCGACTCTTCGTCGCCTTCGCCGGGGCCGGTCTCGATCGGATCTTCCCGTGGCCGGGCGACCGGCCGTGGAACTTCGTCCTGCACGACGGTGGTCGGCTGCGGGTCGACCTGCACCTCTACGAACCGCTTGCGGACGGGGCGCTGCACTACGGCTCCGTGGCCGACGGTGTGCTGTTCCCTGCCGCGGCCCTCGCCGGCCGGGGGCTGATCGCGGGTGTACCGGTGCGGTGTGAGGCCGCCGAGTGGGCGGTGCGCTGGCACACGGGTTATCCGCCGCGGGAGGTGGATCGGCACGACGTGCCGTTGCTGTGCACGCGGTTCGGACTCGATCTGCCGGAGGCGTTCCGGTAGTTCCCGTGGTGCCGCGACCCGCCGGTGACGTCCGGTCGAGGTCGCCGGCCGGGCCGCCTGGTGTCGACCGGGCCGGTTCGTGGCTAGTTGGACCAGATGTATCCCGCCAGGTGCGATGCCTCCCGGGCCTGATCCGGGCCGAAGACGGCGAGCACCCCGGCGGCGGCCAGGAGGACGACGAAAGGTATGACCATGCTACGCAGACGCATGGCGGCCTCTGATCGAGCAGTGTGAATTCGTTGTCGGGAAGGGTAGCAATCCTTCGTCGGCACGGGTGCCCCGCCTCACCGGCGCGGGCCGAGCGCGACGTCGATGATCTCGGCGCTGGGCGTGTGCAGCGCTTCCGCCGCGCTCTTACCCGTCGCGGCGAGGTAGGCGTCGACGAGACGGTTCCCGACCGCGTACCCGGCTCCCGTCGGGACACCGACCGGCTCGGCACCGAACCGTCTCGCGGCCTCGTCGCCGTGCACCCACGCGGTGAAGTTCTGCATTCCGCCGACATCCAGCCCCGAGACCACCTTGTCGAACACGGCGTCATCGGCAAGGTGCGGGACACCGATCGGCGTGTACCCGGCCGTGCCGTGAAGCTGGCGTGCGAACGCGTCCGCGAGTCCTTCCGAAACGATGTGCTCACCGACCACGACCGATGTCGGGTCCCAGACGACGCCGCCCGGCGCGTACCGCAGGTTGTGGTTCAGTTCGTGAACCGCCGATGCCTCCAACCGGCTCAGGTTCTCGTCGGTCGGCCGGAGGGTCAGCGAGATGTAACCCGTCGCGGAGCCGCTTCCGACGAGCCCGCGGGCCGCTCCCATGAAGTACTCGTCGTCCGGGTTCCCGAGCATGAGCAGGAAGGTGATGTCCGGCAGGCAGATACCTGGGGTGGCGCCGGACTGGACATCGACGGCATCGGCCAGCGCCCGCTCGATCCGGCCCCACGCGTCGGCGGCCCGCAACCGGGCAAGGGCGTCCCGTGTCTCGTCCAGGCGTCGATCGAGCGGGAACCCGGAACCCATCGCGTGCATCGCCACCAGGTCGACCTCGCCCGGGAAGTACCGGAACATGCCCTTCACCGGCGCGAGCGCGGCACGCAGAATCTCCGGCCGGTGGGCCTCCTCGGCACGCAGCACGGCGTCGATTGCGGTGGCCGTGTCCAGAACCGTGATCGTCATGCCGCCACGCTAGAGCCTCACGTCGCGTCAGGGTCCAGTCGCTTCTAGCCCCGCCGCCGCGCCCAGGACCAGGGGGAGCGTGAACAGGAACCAGTCGTTGATGATGTGGGCTCCGGTGGAGACCCAGATGTTCTTCGTACGGATGTAGGCCAGGGTCAGGATGATCCGGGCGGTGCCGATGACCAGGATGCTCTGGGCGAGATTCCAGTCGTACGTCGGCAGGTGCAGCAGGCCGAAGAACACGGCGGTGATCACCCAGGACAGGACGACCGCCCGCCGGCGGGACATGCCGCCGCGCTGGACGAACAGATACAGCAGCGCCAGGAACGGCAGGATGGTCAGCAGTTCCTCGCCGAAGAGCTGGACGGCGGTGCGCGGGTAGAACATCGCCAGTTCGAAGGCCGACGCGTGCTCGAGTTCGTTGGACAGCGGGTTGGCCGACGTCTTGGAGAAGATCGCCACGAGCCCGCCGACGACGACGGTGACGACCACGTTCAGGGCGGCGAAGCCGAACATGGCGCCGATGTCGCGGCCGGTCACCCGGTGGAAGATCGCCTTCCAGTGCCCGCCCGCCGCCCAGACGTACGCGGCCAGGGGGATCGCGACGAACAGGATCGCCGGGACGAAGCCCAGGATCGGGCCGGGAAACAGCGGGCCGGTCAGGACGAGCGCGGCGAAGCCGACGACGACCGCGGCGACCACCGCGGCCCAGCGCCGGCCGGGGATCAGGGTGGGCAGGCCGTTGTAGAACGGGAAGTCGAGGCCGTCGGGGCGCTCGATGCGTCGTCCGAAGCGTTCAGGCGGAGGTGGCGTGGCGGCGGCGCGAGCCATGGCGGTCTCCTGTCGTCGACGGACCGGTGAGCCGTCGGCCATCCGCCCGCCTGTCGCGCGGCCGCACTGTCGATGACGTCACGCCCACCCTTCCAGCTCAACGGCTGGTCCGCAGGGTGGACGCGGTCCGTGACGCCCGTACGGCGGACGTGGCCTACCGGCGCCAGCGCAGCGGGCCGGGGTGCAGCGACCACCGCAGTCGCCGCCACCAGGACTGTCGCGCGCGGAGCGTGTCCGCGTACGCGGTCGCCCGGTCGGCGGCCTGGCGGGCGTCGTCGTCGCTGGCCGCCTCGGGTGCGAACGCGGCCCGGTTCACCAGGTTCGCGAGGTCGTCCAGCGGCGGCAGCGGGGGCCGTATCCTCCCCGCGGCGGCCGGTGCCGCAACCGGGTCCGCGGCCGTGTCCGGCGGGTCGGGTACGGGCGGGCCCGGTACGGGCGGCGGGGTGGCCGCCGCGGCGGCATGGGCCGCGACCTCGGTGGCGGCCAGGTGCGGCGGGGCGGGCCGGCCGGCGAGGCGCAACGCGTCGGTCACCTCCCGCCAGGCGCCGGCGATCCGTTGCGGGGGCGGGCCGTCGGCGAGCCGGCGTTGCCGCTGGGCCCGGCGCAGCAGGACGACCAGTGCCGCCAGCCCGGCCGCCAGCACGACGAGCAGGCCGGCGCCGCCGGACGCGAGCAGCGGGCCGGACAGGCCGCCCGGCCGGGGCCGGTCGGCCGCCGCCTCGGTGCTCGGTTCGGCGCCGGGTGTGTCGGTCGGTTCCGGTTCCTCGGTCGGCGGCGGGGTCGGCTCCTGCGGCGGGGGCCGGAAGTCCTGCTCGACCGGGCGGGGCTGGGTGTCGGGGCGGGGGAGCGGGTCGAAGGCGACCCAGCCCGGCCCGGTGAAGTAGACCTCGGGCCAGGCGTAGGCGTCGCCGCCGCGGACCGGACCGGTGCCGGTGGCGCTGCGGAACCCGACGACGACCCGGGTGGGCAGGCCGGTCAGCCGGCCCAGTACGGCGAACGACGCCGCGAACTGCTCGGAGGTGCCGCGCTGCCCGCCGGCGTTGCGTGGACCGAAGAGGAAGAACTCCAGGTTGGGGTAGGCGTGGCCGCTGGGGGCGTCGGCGTCGAGCCGGTAGTGGGTGGAGAGGAACTCCTCGATGGCCAGCGCCCGGTCGTAGGGGGCGCCGTTGTCGGTCGCGAGCTGGTCGGCGAGGCGCCGCATCCGGTCGGGTGTGCCGTCGCCGACCCGTAGCACGCGGGCCACGGCCGGCCCGGCCGGTACGTCGGCGGTCGACAGCAGGTTGGCGTCGGGGCGTTCCCGGGCCGAGGTGACGGTGTACCGCAGGCCGGGGGTGAGGCCGTCCGGGTGGATCAGGGTGCCGGTGTCCTGGTCGTAGGCGATGCGGGCGCCGTCGACCTGCCGCGGGGTCGGTACGGCGGGCAGCAGCCGGCCGGTCAGGTCGGCGACGGTGATCTCCTGGCGGACGGTGTCGACGGTCGTGTCCGGGTTGGGGGTCGGTGGTGGCAGGATGCGGCCGGCGTTGCGGTAGGTGGCGCCGACGCGCCAGGTGACACCGTCGTAGTCGGACAGTACGGCGAGCCGGATCCGGGTCGGCGCCCCAGCCCCGGCGTCGTCGGTGCCCTCGTCGGGGGCCGGCTGGTCGGGGTCGGCCGCGGCGCCGTCCGTGGCCGGTCCGGCGCCGCCGTCGTCGAGGGTGGTCACGTCGAACAGCAGTTGTTCTGGTTCGAGTGCCCAGCCGGAGATCCGGATCAGGGGATTCTCGTCGAGGCTGTCGACCTGTGGCGGTTGTACGTAGCGGCGTGGGTCGACCGGGGTGCCGCCGACCCGGGTGGCGACGACCGGTGCGACCGCGGCGGCGAGCGCGACGACGACGGCGGCACCGGCCGCGCTGCCGGCGACGGCCCGGGCCCTGGTCGCGGCCCGGGTGCGCGTCGGGGTGTCGTCGGTGGCCGCGACGGGCTGTGCCGGGCCGTCCGGAGCCGAGGCGGCGGGTGGCCCGGTCCGGCCGGGGGCGGAGACGGTCGGGCGCCCGGTGACCGTCAGCCCGACGACGGCGGCGGCGGCGAAGGCCAGGGTGAGCCAGCGGGCCTGGTCGGCGTTCGGGCCGACGACGTAGACGGCGCCGGCGTAGAGCAGCGTCGGCGCCAGGTAGCCGAGCAGGGGCCGGGCCGCCCGTAGCGCTACCTCGGTGCCGGCCAGCCCGGTCAGCCACGCCGCGACCAGCGGCACGATGACCGTGTCGGGGATCGCCTCGACCGGGATCATCGAGGTGAGCAGGCGCGGTATCCCGTTGCGGACCGCGTCGGCGACGAGGACGCCGAGCGGGTCGGGCAGGTCGGCGCGGCCGGCGGCCAGGCGAAGGGCGAGCAGGGTGTAGCCGGTCATCGCCGCCACCGACAGCGGGGCGACGAGCCAGGACGGCAGCCGCCGGGCGGCGACACCGACCGCGACCGAGCCGGCGGCGGCGCCCCAGATCAGCTGGGCCAACAGGGGGCCGGCGTAGATACGGCCGAGGGCCTCGCCGGCGAAGCCGATCATCGCGATCAGGGTGACGGCGACCGGCAGGTCACGGGACCACCTCACCATCGGTCCACCCCGTTCCAGGCGGCGGCGAACCGGGCGCCGTCCGCGGCGTCGATGACGACCACACCGGCGGGGCCGCCGCCGGTGCCGCCGCCGGTCGGGCGGCCACCCGGTCCGGCCGGGCCGGCCGGCTCGACGTCGCCGGCGGGGGCCGGCTGCCCGACCGGGTCGAAGACGGCGACGACCACCGAGGGGTACGCCCCGTGCAGCGCGCCGAGCCGGCCCAGGTCGGCACGGCCGCCCGGCCCGGTCAGGAAGACCAGGGTGTCGCCGAGCCGCTGCTGCCGCAGCCGGTCGGTCGCGGTACGCAGCAGGTCGTCGCCGCTCCGGCCGCCGCGTGAGCCGCCGCCGGGTGAGCGGCCGCCGCGCGTGCCGCCGCCGCGTGCGGCGCCGTTGCCCGCGTTGCCGTGGCGCAGGTCGGCTTCGGTGAGCCGGTCGAGATAACCGCCCTGCCCGCTGTCCGGGACGACCAGCAGCAGGCTGACGGTGAGGCCCTCCCGGGTCGCGGCGGCGACGACGGACGCGGCCGCCTCGCACGCCGACTCGAACGTGGCGGCGAACCCGTCGGCGACCGGATGGGCGACCGCCCGGTTGTCGAGCAGGACGACGATCGTCGGCAGGCTGGTGTCGACGTGTTCGCGGACCATCAGCTCACCGACGCGGGCGCTGGTGCGCCAGTGCACACGGCGCAGCTCGTCGCCGACGACGTACTCGCGCAGCGAGTCGAAGGTGATCGAGCCGTGCGGTACCCGGTCGATCTGGCCGTCGAGACTGCGGGCGACACCGGCCGGGACCGCCGACAGCGGGTGGACGCGCGGGTGCACCCAGACGTCGGTGACCGGGCCGTGCCGGCGGGAGAACCGGACCAGGCCGAGCACGTCCCGGCCGGTGACCCGCAGCGGACCGACCGGGACCACGCCGCGGCGGTGCGTCGGCACCGGATAGCTGACCGTGGTGTCGTGGCCGGGACGTAGCCGCAGCAGCGGCACGGCGACCGGCTGGTTTCCGCACCGGTCCTCGGCGACCAGGCTGGCCCGCCGCAGCCGGCCGGCGTTGCGGACGGTGAGCGTCATCGTCGCCGGCTCGCCGCGGGCGACGCGGTCCGGTTCGGCGACCCGGGTGACCCCGAGCCGGGGGCGTCCGGCGGCGTAGCCGAGCGCGCACACCACGGCGACGGCGGCGCAGGTGCCGAGCAGGGCCAGTTCGGGGTATCCGAACCGGAAGCCGGCGGCCAGCAGGACGGCGGCGGCGCACAGCAGCGCCACCCCCCGCGACGTCAACCTCATCGGCGGGTCAGGCGCCGCTGGCGGCGAGTTGCCCGGCCGGCAGGGGTACCGGTACCGACCGGACCACGTCGTCGAGGATCTCGGTGGCGGTGCCGCCGTGGAGTTGGGCGTCGGCCGACAGCAGGATGCGATGGGCGAAGACCGGGCCGAGCAGCGCCTTGAGGTCTTCGGGCAGCACGTAGCCGCGCCCGTCGACGAGCGCGTACGCGCACGCGGCGCGGGTCAGCGCGATGACGCCTCGGGGGCTGACCCCGACCCGTACGCGCGGGTGGTCACGGGTCGCGGCGGCCAGCCGTACGGCGTAGGCGTAGAGCGGGTCGGCGATGTGGACCCGCTGCGCCATCCGGATCATCTCGCCGACGGCGGTCGTGTCGGTGACCGGTTCCAGCGCCTCGGGGGAGCGGGTCGTGGCACCGCGCAGGACCTCGATCTCGACGGCCTCATCGGGGTAGCCGACGGACAGCTTGACCAGGAACCGGTCGAGCTGGGCCTCCGGCAGCCGGTAGGTGCCGTCCATCTCGACCGGGTTCTGGGTCGCGACGACCAGGAACGGGCGCGGTACCGGGTGTCGTACGCCGTCGACGGTGACGGTCCGTTCCTCCATCACCTCCAGCAGCGCCGACTGGGTCTTCGGCGACGCCCGGTTGATCTCGTCGGCGATGACGATGTTGGCGAAGACCGGGCCGGGGTGGAACTCGAAGCCCCGGGTGCCCTGGTTGAAGATCGTGACGCCGGTGACGTCGGACGGCAGCAGGTCGGGGGTGAACTGGATCCGCCGCCACTGCCCGTGCACGCTGGCGGCGACCGCGCGGGCCAGGGTGGTCTTGCCGACCCCGGGTACGTCCTCCAGCAGCACGTGCCCCTGGGCGAACAGCGCGGTCAGCGCCAGCCGTACGACGTCGGGCTTGCCGAGCACCACCGAGCCGACGTTGCCGGCGAGCCGGGTGGCGAGGGCGGCGAAGCCCTGCACCTCGTGCGGTGCGAGCGGCTGCGGGGTGGGCGGCACGGTGGTGCTCCTAATGGTTGCGGGCGGTTCAGCAGTTGGGGAGGACGTTGACGTCGTCGCCGCCGTCGAGGTTGATCCAGACCCAGGGGATGTAGTTGCGGCCCTGGTAGTCGACCTGGATCCACCAGGTGCTGCGCTTGTTGTCGTTGTAGATGTAGGCGTAGACCTCCTCGCCGCGCACCTTGCAGTAGGTGGCGAGCCGGGTGCCGGGCCGGGCCCAGCCGGCCTGCCGGTCGTTGTCCTGCCTCGGCACCTCGAAGACCTCGTTGCCGTTGCGGCCGGCATGGTCGCGGTCGCAGTAGGTCGCTTCCTCGCCGGAGTCGCCGTTGCGGCAGGTCGCCGTCCCGTACAGGATCTCGGTGGCCCGGCTGCCGGTGGCGGTGCCCTCGCCGGCGGCGTTCTCGGCGGTGACGGTGAACCGGTGGGTCGTCCCCGGCCGCACCCCGCGTACGGTCAGCGACGTGCAGCCGCCGGTCGCGGTGGTCGCCCCGGCGATCGCCAGCGAGCAGGTCGCCTGGCCGCCACCGGCGTCGGTGGTGAACGTGACGGTCACGCTGGTCGCGGTCGCCGAGCTGCCGGTGACGGTGACCCGCGGCGGCGCGACGGTGCGGGCGGTGTCGGTGGCCTCGGGGCCCTCGCCGGCGGCGTTGACCGCCCGGACCCGGACCGTGACGTTCTGGCCGTCGCCGAGCCCCTCGACGCGGGCCCGGGTGTCGGTGACCTCGGTGCGCCGGCCGCCGGCCTCGACGACGTAATGGCTGATCGGGCGGCCGTTGGCGGCCGGGGCCGCCCAGACGACCTGCACGGTTCCGGGCCGGTCGGCGACGGTGGAGGCGGCCAGCGCCCCCGGCCGCCCCGGCGCCGTGTACGGCACCACGGTGTTGCTGACCGGCGATGCCGCCGAGGCGGCACCGTTGGCGCTGACGGCCGAGACGGTGAACGCGTACTGGGTGCCGTATTCGAGTTCGCCGGCCGGGATGACGAGTTCGGTGTTGCGGGAGTCGCCGGCGGGCGCGGTCGCGCCGGCGGACACGGCGGTCACGGTGTAGCGGGCGATCCGGTGGCCCTGGCCGTCCGACGCCGGCCAGCGCACCAGCACGGTCCCGTCGGCGCGTTCCTCGGCGGTGACCTCCGTCGGCGCGACCGGCACCTCGGAGGTCGGCACGACCGGGTTGCTGGTGCGGGCCGGGCCGGGACCCTTGGCGTTGACGGCGTGGACCGAGAACCGGTATGTCTCGCCGTTGGTCAGCCCGGTGACCTCGAACGAGCGCTGGTTGGCGCCGACCTCGAAGGTGCGGCCGTCGCCCTCGACGACGTAGCGGGTGATGGTGGAGCCGTTGGCGGCCGCCGCCCGCCAGGTGATCCGGGCGCGGGCGTCGCCGGCCGTCGCGGTGACGGTGCGCGGCGCGCTCGGCTTGTCGACCACCGGCTTCGGCGGCGGCGGAGGGGCCGGCGGGTCCGGTGGCGGGTCGCCGCCCAGGATGTCGTTGGCGTACTTGTCGACGACCCGCACCTCGTGCTTGTCGTCCACGACCCGGGCGGTCGAGGAGTTCGGTGCGTTGATGAACAGCCGGCCCTCGCGCACCTCCAGTTCGAGCGGGCCGCCGGCCCCCTTGACCTCGATCCGGTCGACGAGTTGGCCGGCGAGGTCGAAGGAGTAGACGGTGCCGGTGTCCTCGTCGGCGCAGTAGAACCGGTCGGCGAACGACACCGCCGGCCGCAGCCGCATACCGCTGCCGGGGACCGCGAACTGGCGTACGCCGCTGTCGTCCACGACGTAGATCTGCCGTTCCTCGGCGACGGTGACCGGCACCCGGTCGCCGCTGGTGTGGGTGGGCAGCGCACCCGGTCCGCCGGTGGTCAGGGTGACGACCTTCTGGTCCTCGCCGCGCACGGTGGTCAGCGTGTTCGCCGTCCGGTTGAGGACGGCGACCCCGTCGTCGAGGGTGGAGATGGTCAGGTCGTGGCTGGGTTCGGCGACCGCGACGGTGCGGACCTGCTTGGGGCTGACCCCTTCGCCGGCGGCGCTCGCCGCGGTCGGCGCGGCCGACGGCAGCGGCGCCGCGGTCACCGCGGAGACGGTGCCCTCGCTGGGTATGGCGATCCACAGCCGGCCGTCGCCGTCGAACGCCCCGCCGGTGATGCCCGGCGGGTAGCGGACGGGTTCGCCGATGGGGACCAGGGTGCGCGGGTCGAGTTGCCGGACCAGGCCCTGGACGGCGTCGACGACGAACGCGGCGTCGCCGTGCAGGGCGACGCTGACGCCGAATCCGGCGGTCGTCGGCGTCGTCGCGGTGATCTGCAGGGTGGCCAGGTCGAGGGAGCTGACCTGGCCGGTGTCGAGGTCACGCAGCAGCAGGAACCGGTCGGTCTGGACGACCTGCATCGGGTGGCTGCGGGTCTGCGGCACCGCGACGCGGGTGTCGACCCGGCCGGTGACGCCGTTGACCCGGGCGGCCTCGCCGCGGGCGACGCTCCACAGCCAGGAACTGGCGTCGTAGCTGGCCACCGCGTTGTCGGCGGAGCCGAGACCGAGCACCGTCAGGCCCATCGCGGCGACGAGGGCCAGGACGGTGCCGACGGTGACGAGGCCGCCCCGGGGGCGGGACCAGCGGGGGAGGAGCCGGCTGAACCGTTTCCGGCCGTCGGGCGGCGGCGCCGTCGTGCTCCCGGTGTCGCCGCTGGCTGTGGTGACCACGTTCCTGCCTCCCCGTGTGCGGTCGATGTCTCCGCACTTTGCAGTGTGTGTTCCTCCCCGGACCGGGGGTCATCCTATGGGGTGCTCCGGCGGAGACGGAATGCCGCTTTGCCAGGCTGTGGACAACCACCCGCACGTGGCTGTGGACAACCGCCGGTGTGCGGGTCGGGTCAGTCCGGCGTGGAGCCGGACCGGTCGGTGCACACCTGACCGGAGGTGGCGTACCGCTCGGTCGAATAGACCGCGAGCACCGTGAAGCAGTAGTTCAGGCGTGGGTTGAGCCCGTTGACGGTGTGGCTGGTCTCGCCGGGGTTGATGGTGGCCATGGCACGTAGCTGCTGTCCGGCCCGGCCGCCGGCGACGATGAACGGGACCGTACCGGGGCTCGGGTCCTCCCAGGTCACGGTGATGGCGGTGCCGTCGTCGCGGACCCGTACCCCGGTCGGTGGTTCGCCGTCGACGACCGGCCCCGCGGTCGGTGCGGTCGGCGGCGGGGGAGGCGTCGGGTCGTCGCGCAGCACCATGACGGCGGTCACGGTCGCGGACACCGCGGCGACGACCGCGGCGGCCGCCGCGACGACGACCGGTGCCCGGCCGCGGCCGCCCGCCGGCCGTGCGGCCGGCGCCGGGGTCGCCGGTTGCGGTTCGAGCGGCGGGTACGGCGGCGGCAGCCGGCCCGCCGTCGGGTCCGGGTACGGGGTGTCCAGCGACTCGACCCCGGGTGGTACGGCCGGCACCGGTGGTGGCGTGCCGGGCTGTCCGGGGGGCGTCGCGGGCCGGGTCGGGGCGGCCGGTGGCACCTGCGCACGACCGGCGGGGCGTGCCGCGGCTTGGGGCGGGAGATTGGGTGGCGTGGGTGCCGGTGGTGGGGGTGGCGTGGGTGCCGGTGGGTGCGCCGGGGGCGCCGGAGTGGGTGCGGCCGGCGTGGCCGGCGGCTCGCCCTGTGGTGGCGGTGCGTCGTCGCCCAGGTAAGCGCGGGCGGCGCTCACCGCCCAGTGGTCGGCGCCCAGCGTGGCCGGCCCGAACCGGGCGACCCGGCCGAAGTTGCGGCTGGCCTCGTGCCGGTTGCCGAGTTCCTCGGCGACCGTGCCGAGGTCGAACGACAGGCCGAGCATCAGCGCGTCGGTGTGGCCGTGGCGGCGCTCGCCGGCGGCGATGGCCTCCTCGAGCACCCGCCGGGCGCCGGCCGGGTCACCGGCCTCGCGGTGCAGGCGGCCGAGCTGGTGGGCCAGACCGAGGATCTCGGGGTGGTCCTCGCCGTACGCCGGCCGGGCCGCGACCAGGGCCTCGGCCAGCAGCCCGCGCGCCGAGTCCAGGTCGCCGGCGGCGCGGAACGCCTGCACGTCACGCCGGACGGCGTCGAAGGGCGAGGGCGATGACACGCCCGTCATGCTCCCCCGTCACCCGGCCGTGGTGTCAACGGGGGTCCCCGCATCCGGCGGGTGGACAGGCGGCGGCCCCGTTCCCGGGTCGTCCGGTGAACGGGGCCGCCGCGGTGGTCAGTTGGTGGTGCCGGTGACGTTGCCTCCGGACCTGGTGACGTAGTAGGTGACGATCTCGCCGCTCCAGAAGTGGAACCGCAGGGTGACCCGGGAGTTGTCGTTGACCTCGGCGAAGAACTCCGGCTTGAGCACGATGTTGTTCGCGGTGTAGTTCGGCGCGAAGGTGTGGTCGAACTCCTTGAACGGCGTCCAGTTGTGCGGGCCGGCGTTGCTGCCGTCGGCGTACGTCGCCTCCATGGTGGCCAGCTGGTCGCCGCGGAACGTGGTCGGGATCGTGAACGCGCCGGTCGTCCCGGTGGCGTTCTGGAGCACCGGCCGGTCGTAGGTGACGAGGTTGATCCGCCACGGGACGCCCTGGGAGAAGCGGGCCGACAGCACCGCGTTGGTTCCGTACGCCCGGTTGCCGCTCAGTCGGGTCAGGGCGGCGGCGGTCAGCGTCAGCTGGTCGCCGCTGACGGTGTAGTCGGTGCCGCGTACCAGGTCGGTGCTGCCGTGCCGCAGCCCGACGAACGACGTGCCGTTGAGGTTCAGGGTGAGGGACTTGGCGGTGACGGCGCTGGCGCGGGCGCTGAAGACCTGGTCGCTGGAGGCGGTGCCGGACCGGGTTGTCCAGCTCGACTTGATCTGGGCGAACAGTTCGGCGTCGTTCCACTGGTGGGTGTTGCGGTTGAAGTGCTGGCCGTTGTCCCACCACATCGTGGTGATCTGCCTGGCCCGGGCGTAGTGGCCGAGGAACTCGAAGAACTTCAGCTTCTCGCCCTGCTGGATGGTGCCGGTGTGCCGGTCGAAGCCGAGCAGGCCGTACTCGCCGAGGATGACCGGGATGCCGCGGGCGGTGAACGCGGTGTGGATGCGGTCGAAGGCGTCGGTCAGGTCCTTCTGCACGGTGGCGTCGAAGCGGGTGCCGCCGGCGACGTTCACGCTGAACGGCCAGTAGCCGTAGAAGTGGTAGGTCGCGATCAGGTTGGGGTCGTCGAGGGCGTCGAACGTGGCGACGAGTTCGTCGATCCGGGGCTGGTCGGACGAGGTGTGCAGGGTCGGCAGGACCAGCAGGCGGGAGGCGTTGTTGCCGCCGGACTGCCGCACGATCCGGTGGAACGACGTGTTCAGCTCGTGCAACAGGGTGGCGTTCTGGGCGTCACCGGAGCTGCCGGTGAACTGGGGTTCGTTGACGCTCTCGAAGACGAGCTTCGGTGAGGAGTTGCGGAAGGTGCTCGCCACCTGGGTCCAGATCGCGTTGTAGCGGGCCAGCACCGTGGTGCGGTTGCTGGGCATGTTCGCGATCCACTGCCACGAGTCGTGATGGATGTTGATCATCACGTAGAAGTCGTCGGCGAGGGCCCAGTCCACGACCTCCTTCACCCGGTTGAGGTAGGTCGAGTTGATCGTGTAGTTGGGCGCCGCCCCGTGGTGCTGGCCCCAGGTGACCGGGATCCGGATGCTCTTGAAGCCCTGGGCCTTGATGTTGTCGAGCAGTTGCGCGGTCACCCGCGGGTTGCCCCAGGAGGTTTCGCCGTCGCCGGTGGCGTCGAACGAGTTGCCGAGGTTCCAGCCGGGCTGCATCGCGGCGACGGCGGCGGCCGGGTCGGTCGGGTTGCCGGTCGGCGGCGGCGAGGTCGGCGGCTGGGTGGTCGGTGGGGTGGTGGGGCCGACGCTGCCGGTGCAGGTGACGCCGTTGAGCGCGAACGACGACGGGGCGGTGTTGGCGCCGGTCGAGGAGCCGTTGAAGCCGAACGACACGGTCACGTTGGTGGCCAGGGCGCCGTTGTAGCTGACGTTGGTGGCGGTGACGTTGGCGCCCGACGAGGTGACGTTGGCGTTCCAGGCCTGGGTGACCTGCTGCCCGGACGGGAACGTCCAGGTCAGGCTCCAGCCGTTGAGCGGGTCGCCGAGGTTGGTGATGGCGACGTTGGCGGTGAAGCCGCCCGGCCACTGGTTCGGGGCGGTGTAGACGACGCGGCAGCCGGCGGCGGCCTGGGCGCTGACGGCGAACGTCAGGCCGAGGGCCACCAGCAGGACCGACAGGCCGCTCGCGAGCAGGCCGTTCCGCCATCGGGTCCGTCTTGTCGTGCTGCGCAAACCGGTCATGGTGCTCCTCGCCAGGGGAAAGTGCGTGCCGTTTCGGGGGGACGGGTTACGGCGGGGCGCCGTGCTGACCGCGGAGGGCGCCCGGACTGACCAGGAGAATAAGTATGGAATCTAAACTTTGTCAATCGCTTGAACTCTATATGGGCAGGTCCGGTGAGGTGCGAACATAGAGGTGGCCGCGCAGGTCGTGCTCGCCCTGCGCGGCCATGTCCACCCCGGGGTGCCCCGGCGCCGTCAGCCGGGCAGCGACGCCGTCACGTCCAGCTCCACCAGTTGACCGGGGAACCCGAGCTGGGCCACCCCGACCAGCGTGCTCGCCGTGGTGAACGCCGGCGCCAGCGGCGACGCCAGCAACCGCCGCCACACCCCGGCCAGCACCGCGCCGTCGTCGCTGACCACGTAGATCACGGTGCGGACGACCCGGTCCGGGCCGGCCCCGACCGCGGCCAGTGCCGCCAGAGCGTTCGACACCACCTGGTCGACCTGCGCGTCGACGTCGCCGGCCCCGACCAGCGTGCCGTCCGGGCCGAGCGGGCACTGCCCGGCGAGGTACGCGGTACGGCCCGCCTCCACGACCGTCACGTGGTGGTAGCCGGGAGTGGCGTGCAGGGCTTCGGGGTTGATTCGGGTGATCGTCATCCGGGCAGTCTGCCGGCCGGCGGTCGCCGTCGCCCTCGAATTTGCTGCTCAGCCCTGATGCGGCGGGTGGTGGGCGGGGCGTTGTGCGATGCCCGTACGGCCCGTGTACAGTAATGCCCCGTGCCCCTGAAGGAGGCCGAAGCCGGACGAGAGATCGTCTGGTCGATCTCCGGTAGGGTGGAACGTGTAAGTCCGGGTGGCGGAATGGCAGACGCGCTAGCTTGAGGTGCTAGTGCCCGTATAGGGCGTGGGGGTTCAAGTCCCCCCTCGGACACGTACAGTTATCCCACAGTAATCAGCGTCAGGCGTAGCCTCGACGCTGATCTTGTTTTGCCCGGGGTTATAGGTGAGGGCGAGCCGTAGCTCGCGGTAGACGGTGCTTTTGTCCTCGCTGTGGGCGTCGCGCAGCGTGCAGGGTCTCGACGAGGTGGTGGTACTGCTCGTCGGACAGGTCGACGTACACGTGCGTAGGGCGCGTACTGGCGGGGACCTCGTCGGGGCTGATCTTGTGTGGTAACTCGATCAAAACCCCGACGGGGTCCTCCTATGTGGAGCCACGTCAACTCGGGCGAGTTGCGGACATAACTTCCGGCGACCTGGTTAGGGGCAGGTGACCAGGATGGTGGAGATGACGGTGCAGGTCGCGCTCGCGCTGTCGTTGCCGGGGTTGGGGTCAGCGGGGGTGGACGTGGTGCGTACGGCGGTGACCGTGACGTTGCCCAGGGAGAAGAGGCTCAGCGGGACGCGGAATGTCTTGTCGGTGCTGGCGCCGTTGGCGATGGGTCCGTAGGCGCAGGTCACCGTGTTCGTTGTGGTGGTGCATCCGGCGGACAGGTTGGTGGCGGTAGCGCCGGTCGGCAGGGTGGCGGTGAGGGTGGCGGAAGTGACCGTGCCGGGGCCGTTGTTGTGGGCGGTGAGGGTGTAGGTGAGGTAGGGAAGCAGGATGCCGAGGTGTGGCCGTGCGGTGAGGTTTACGTCGATGTCGGCGGGTGGGATGACGTAGGTGTACTGGGCCGCGCTGCTGGTGGCGCTGGTGCCGCCGGGGGTGGTGACCTGGACGTCCACGGTTCCTGCGGCGTGGGCGGGGGCGGTGGCGGTGCAGGTTGTCGCGGTGCAGGACACGGCGGTCGCGGGGGTGCCGCCGAAGGTGACCGCGGTGGCGCCGGTCAGGTCCGTGCCGGTGATCGTGACCACGGTCCCGCCGCTTGTCGGGCCGCTGGTGGGGGCCACGGCCGTGACGGCGGGGGCGGGGATGGTGTGCAGGGTGAGATTGCGGGCGCCGGTCACGCCGGTTGCGGCGGTGGTGACGGCGTTGGTGGCGGTGTCGATGGCGTAGATGATGCCGGGCGCGGAACCGCTCGGGTTGACCTGGTTGACGACGTAGGCGGTGGTTCCCGTGGAGTTGACCTGGACGTCGGAGGGGCTGCCGAGGGAGCCGACGAACGTGGTGACGGTGCCGGTGGCGGTGTCGATGACGGACACGCCGCCCGCGACGGCGGAGGTCGCGTACAGCGTGGCGCCGTTGGGGGTGATCGCCAGGCTGATGCTGGTTGGCACGGTGATGGAGGCGGTGACCGTGTTGGTGGCGCTGTCGATCTTGGCTATGGTTCCGCCGCCTCCGGTCGCTACGTAGACCGCGCTGCCCGCGGGGTCGGTGACCACGCCGAACGGGGCGCTGGGCATCGGCACGGTGGCGGTGACGGTGGCGGTGGCGATGTCGACCACGGTGAGGGCGTGGGGGTTGAACGCGGTGACGTAGGCGGTGGTCCCTGCCGGGTTCAGGGCGATGGCCTGGAGGTTGCCGGCCACCGGGACGGTGGCGGTCACCGTGTTGGTGGTGGTGTCGATGAATGTGACGTTGTGGCCGGACTGGTTGGCGACGTAGGCGGCAGTTCCGGCGGCGTTCAGCGTGATGCCGGTGGGGATGCCGCTGAGCGGGATTGTCGCGGTGACCGTCGCGGTGGCGGTGTCGATGACCGCGACGGCGTTCGAGAGGGCGGTAGTGGCGTACACGGTGGTGCCCGCCGCGTTGACCGCCACGTCCTGGACGAAGCCGCCGGCAGGGACGGAGGCCGTCACGGTGCCGGTGGTGGTGTCGACTACAGAGACGGCGCTACCGGCGAAGTTGGTCACATACGCCGTCGTCGCGCCGGGCGGGACGGCGGCGGCCGGAGCAGCCGCCAAGGTCACCAGGCCGGCCGCGACCAGTGTGCTGGCCGCGGCGAGAGCGGTCAGCCGCTGCCGCCACCGGGAACGGTCGGAGGCTGAACGGGTGAGCGATTCCATCGCGTTTCCCCTTCTTGACGGTTCCGCCTCCGGTGTGGCGGGGGCCGGACGCCCCCTCGTATCCGCGCCGGCACGGCCGTACCGGTCCGGCGGATCCCTGACGCGTCGGACGCGGTGGGCAGGCAGAAACTCCTACATCGACGTGGAGGGCCCTCCGGGTGCATTCTGGCACCCCCAACACGCTCCGCACATCCACTTGCATCAATCAGTGAGCGTCGGCCGCCGTTGTGTCACGTTTCGAGGCGTTGGATTCCCAGGGGCTTGCCGGTCCTCACCACGCCGATCCGGCGCCACCAGCCCCGGTTGCCCTGCCCAGCCCTGGTGCGGGTGGCCGGAACCCGGTGCTGCCTGGAGACCTTGACGTGAAGTGAGTCCGAACAGACGGATAGCGAAACGCGCCCAGCCGCCGTCGATGTCCGCTGCGCAGGTTCGGGCACTGGCGAACGGGGAAACCGCGCAATCTTGCGCGGGATGCACCCGTTCTACGCGAGTGCTTGTCTCCACTGGAGGCCGGGCCGCGCGTACGCGGGGCGGCCTGGTAGTACCCGAGGCGGTTCGGGTCAGCGCCGTCCTGTTTCGTCGCCCCTTTTGGCGCCTGGACGCTGATCGAGTCCATGACCGCCCGGGACCAGTGGATCTCGCTGACGATGCCGAGACGGTGCAGGAACTGCTGGTGCAGCCGTATCCACAGCCCGTCTTTGGTCCATGCGGTGAAGCGACGGTGCACGGTCGACCGGCTGACGCCGAACAGCACCGCGGGGAGTTTGGGCCAGGAGCAGCCGGCTTGGACCAGGTAGACGATCGCGGCCAGGACCGCCCGGTCGTCAGCCGGTAGGCCCCGGACTCGGCGGCCAACGCGATCATCCTGCGCAACACCGGCCGCTCGGCACTGAGCCAGGCTGCCGACTCGTCGGTGTCAATCTCCGGCACCCCGGCCTCGGCCTCGTGCGGTGACAGCGGCAGCGGCATGGGTTCCCGGAACCCGTCGAACCAGGTACTGGCCAGCACGGCGTGCCGCAGGTAGTGGTCGAACATCCGCAGCCGTGTCGCGTATTGCTCCGACGGGCTGTCGTGGGACTCGGCAAGTTCGGCGGCGAAGACACGGAGCAGGTCGTGCAGCGCGTACCGACCGGGTGCCGGCCCGGCGACCAGATTCGCCCGGACGAGCTTCTTCCAGGGCCGGTCGGACCTGCGGCACCGCGACGCCGGCCAGTCCCGCCGTGGCCGGGACCGAGATGTCCGGCCCCGGATGTAATCCGAGGAGCCGGAACAGCCGCGCCGCGCCCGGACCCAACGCCTGGTACGACCAGGAGAAGACGGCTCGGAGGTCGGCCCGGGGTTCCCCGGCGGCCAACCCGTCGAGACCGCCCCAGGTCGTGCGCAACTCGACGGCGATCCGGTCGAGTTCGGGCCCCGGCTTTTCCCGACGTTGTGGTGGAGTGCGTGTCGGCGGTTCGGGGTGCCCGGCGGGCGTCCAGGGCCCGGTCGTGCGGGTTGGGTGCACTGGTTGGTAGAGCGCTTTTGGCGCGGATGTTCCGGAAGCCTCGGCGGACGCGGGCGGGGGTGAGCCCAGCCGATCCCTCGACGTGCGGATCTGCCGAGTTCCGTGTAACCGATCAAGGTCCGGTGGCTTGCTGGCGTCAGCGGATAAGCCGGTCGAGCAGTTCGAACCGAGGGTACGGCTGGTTGTAGTCGCCGAAGTGTCCGTCGTCGCGCACGATCTGGGTGCCGCCGAGCCGCTCGAACATGGCGCGTCCCTGTCGGTCATCGCAGCCGTACGGATCCTTGCGAGAGTTGATGAAGTAGATGTCCCGGACGTGCGATCGGATCGCAGCCCAGTCGTAGTCCTGCTGGAGGACCGGCTCCTCCTCCGTGTTGGGTCGGGTGCAGTAGCCGGCGACCAGGATTGCCTGGGCGACGGTTACGTCCACATGCTCCAGAAGCGCGAGCAGGAGAGCCGCGCCGCCGGAATGACCCACGAGAACCGTGTCCTCGGTGAAACGGTGCCCGTTCAGCACCTTCGGCAGGAACGTAGCGATCGGCTCGACGTTGATACCCGGGTGATGCGGCACCTCGACGTCGTATCCCCGGGCCGCGAGCCGCCCTGCCAGCCAGGGGTACCAGCATACGCCCGGATTCGCGCCGGTCCCGTGGAAGATGATTGCTCTGCGCTCCACCGGGCCCCCTCTGGATCGGTCGACGTCCCGATCAAACCATGTGTCACGGCGTACCGACGCACGCCGCCCTCAAGGTCAAGGTCCTCGAGTCGGGTCTGTCCGTCTCCCAGGTGGTCGCCACGGCCTGGGCGTCGGCGGCCAGCTTCCGCGGCACCGACAAGCGCGGCGGCGCCAACGGGGCCCGTATCCGCCTCGCGCGGCAGAAGGACTGGGAGGTCAACAACCCGGCCGAGCTGGCCACCGTGCTGCAGACGCTCGAACGGGTCCAGCAGGACTTCAACGGCGCACAGACCGGCGGCAAGAAGGTGTCGCTCGCCGACCTGATCGTCCTGGGCAGGTGCGCGGCCGTCGAGCGGGCGGCCAAGGACGCCGGGCACGACATCACCGTCCCCGTTCGCGCCGGGTCGTACGGACGCCTCGCAGGAGCAGACCGACGGAGACCTTCGCCGTCCTCGAACCGAGGGCCGACGGGTTCCGCAACTACCTGCGCGCCGGCGAGAAGCTGTCGCCGGAGACCCTGATGCTGGACCGGGCGTACATGCTGAACCTGAGCGCGCCCGAGATGACGGTGCTGATCGGCGGCCTGCGGGCACTGAACATCAACGCCGGGCAGTCCCCGTACGGCGGCTTCACCGATCGCCCTGGGACGTTGACGAACGACTTCGTCGTGCATCTGCTCGACATGGGCACGGAGTGGAAGACGGCCCAGTCGTCGGAGAACGTGTTCGAGGGTCGGGACCGCGCCACGGGCGAGGTCAAGTGGACCGCCACCGCCACCGCCGTCGACCTCGTCTTCGGTTCGCACTCCCAGCTCCGCGCCAACGCGGAGGTCTACGCGACCTCCGACTCGAAGGAGAAGTTCGTCCGGGACTTCGTGGCCGCGTGGGACAAGGTCATGAACCTCGACCGGTTCGACCTCGCCTGATTGCGATGTCCGGGTCGGCCGTGCCTCGGCCGGCCCGGACGTCTCCGGTCGCGTCTTCACCGGCGCTGCAAGCGTTCTTCAAGCGTTCTTCCAACGGGCTCTCCTAGGCTTGCCGACGCAGCCGCCCGGCCGTTCCGGTGCGGGAAACAGCCCCTTGGAGAAGCTCTCGTGAAGACCACTCGGCGGACTCTCGCCGGTCTCGTCGTCGCGTCCCTGCTCGCAGTCGGCACCAGCGGCTGCATACGGGTCTGGAGCTGGGACGGCATAGAGGAGGCGGATGCCCCCATGCGCCAGGCTCTGCTCGACGCGACCAAGGTGCTCGACCAGGGCAACTTCGCCTTCACCATCACCGACGGCTCCCAGAACAGCGCGGGCGTGGTGGACCTGGCCAGCAATAGCGCCGCCGTCAAGACCCTGTTCGACGTCGACGGCGGCTCAGGCACGTTGGACCTCATCACCGTCGACGAGAACCTGTGGGTACGGATCGACTACGGAGACGAACTCAACAAGGCCGCGGGCATCGACGCGTGGAGTGACAAGTATCTTCTCGTCGACCAAACCCGCGTTCCGGATCTGCTGGATCCGCCTCGGGATTCCGACGATCCAGACCCGGCGTCAGCCGCCGCGCTCTTCCAGACAGCCGCCCGCATGTCGGAGATCGGATCCGGCGACTACCGCGGCTATGTCAACCTCCGCAAGGTGACCGATTCGATGCTGGTCGACGAGGAGATCCGCGAGGCACTCGGCGGGGCGACCACGTCCATCCCGTTCAGAGCCCGCATCGACGAAGAGGGCCGACTGGTCGAACTGACCATCTCGACCCCCGCCGCCGGAGAGTTCGAGGCGCGGTCCACCAAGATCGTGTACAACCAGTTCGGGTCGGCGATCCCACCGCGCCGGCCGACGGCCGCTCAGAGCATGCCGGCCCCCGAGACGGCCTACGAACTGCTGACCGACTGAGCGAGGCCACGGTCGGCGGAACCGGTCGCGAACCTCGCAGCACGTCGCGGCGCGGGGTCGTCGCGTATCTGCCGGTAAGCCCAGGTCACTGCCTGGACTTCTGGGCCCGGCTGGTCGTGTAGGTCCACACGGTCCTGGTCGCGTTTCGCCGTACCCAGCTGGCCGGACATCGCATCCAGTCGATGTCCAGTGTCCGTCCAGTGCCGACTGAAAGCCTGCCCGCAACAGCCAACACGGGCGGAGGGGAAATGGGATCGACACGTACCACCAGGAAGGTTCTTGCATTGGCTGCGGCGATTGCGCTTGGGATGCTCGGCGCGCTGGGAAACACCCTCCCGGCACACGCCGCGCCGACTGCGGACGCCCCGGTGCTCCCCGATCAGGCGGTCACCGCGGCGCCCGGTGTGACCGCACAGAAGCCGGACGCCGCCAAGCGACCCGGGGGTCCGCGATCGGCGGCCGAGCTTGCGAACGGCTCGGCGGTCACGCTGCGCCCGCCTGCCGCGGGCAAAGCACCGCGCATGGTTAGCGGCGCACAGCTGGAAAACGCGGGCTGCACGCCGTACATCAGCAGGACGACCAGTAAAGCCGGTCTCAACGTACGGATCGACTTCGTCACGGAGATCGTCTGCAACTTCTACCTCGCGGGCGCCGGGCAGGCACTTCTGATCGAGCGCACGTCCGGCTCGCCGTACAACGGGCAGGTCGTCGCGGCGGCGGCGCCGTTCTCGTTCGTCAACGGCTACTACGGCTACAGCGCCGCCACGGTGCTCATCGACGGGCGCGTCTACGACGGCGGCGCCCAGATCGAGATCGGATTCAACCTGGCGCTGCAGGCGTACAACGGCACCTGGGCCAACTGCCTCCCGCTGCCGATCGGGATGCGCTACCTGAGCGCCTGCTCCGGCCTCGGCACCAGCACCCTGTCGGTCGCGGTAGGGTCCGGCGAGATCTCCACCGGCCTCGCGCCCAACCGGCTGGCGGTGCTGGAGAGCCTCACCTCGGACAGCTCCGGCAGCTACGACTCGTGGAACATCGGGCGGTTCTACCGGGAAACCTACGCGGCGTACGAGTTCGACTGGTCCACCAACCACTGCACTTGGGCGCCGGAAAATCCACTCGGATTCACGTTCGAGTCGGCCTGCGACCGACATGACTTCGGATACCGCAACTACAAGGCCGCTCAGCGGTTCGAGGCGAACAAGGCCCGGCTCGACCTCGCCTTCTACAGCGACCTGCAGCGGGTGTGCGCCAACTACCCCGCCGCGGTACAGCCTGCCTGCTACGCCCTGGCGAGGGTCTACTACGAGGCGACACGGGAGTTCGGGTTGCTGAAGGTCACTCCCGAGCAGATCGACGACGCCGCCCGGCTCCTGCCGGACACCACGTTCGGCAAGGCCCCGGTGATCTGACCCGCCGATCGGCGGGTCTCCTCACGGCGGAGCCTACGGGCTTCGCCGTGAGGCACGTCCCGTCGCGGGTGCTACGACTCGGGGCACCCGCCCGCCCAGATGCCGTGCCGGTGGCGTTCGCCGTGCTGGCGGTGATCCTGCTTCTGGGACTCGTCGTGGAGACGGTCGTGCTGTTCCGCCCGGCCGGGAACGTGGTCGCCGCCCGGAGTGACGGCGGGCAGGATGACCGGATGTCCGCCGAAGCCGCGCACGCCGCAGAGGTCCTCGCTCACCTGTCCGACCCCGGGCGCCTGCGAGCGCTGGCCGAGCTCGCCCGCCGGGGACCGCCAGGGTGGCCGAGTAGGGCCGCAGTGGGCCGGGCGTGTGCTCCATCGGATACGAGACCCTGCCCGGCTCGTTCAGCGGCAGCAGCGCCGTGGGCGAGAACAGCGGAGCGATCACCGTCGCGGGACGCGAAGGGTTCATCACTACGTCGCCGCTGAGCCTGTCGTCGAGGCCACGCCGCGGTGCCTCCAGATGGGCGGCAAGAGACGAGCTGCCGACCGCCCCGGCCGTCTCCATCAACCCGTACAGGACCGCCCGACGATCCGTCAGCCCTCTGCGGTTTGGGCAGTCCAAGGGCCGGTCACGCGGGCCGGCACCCGGAACACCCTCAGCTGCAACGCCAGTAGGGCGTAGTACCCGACCAGTGTGGTTAGCTCGACCAGTCTGGCCTCGCCGATGGCCGCCACGGCGGTGGTGTACTCGTCGTCGGTCAGGTCACCCGTCCGGAGCATCGCACGGGTGGTTCGGAGGACGACGCGTTCGGTCGGGTCGGTGAGCGCGGCGGGGTCGCCGTGTATGGCTGCGGCGAGCTCGGTGTCGGTGAGGCCGGCGGCACGGCCGTCCCGAACGTGCACCTCCCACTCGAAGTCGCTGCGGTGGTGTGCGGCGACCGTGAGGATCGCCAGTTCCCGTGCCCGTGCTGACAGGCCCGTACGGTACCGAATCGCCGCACCAAGCGCTTGGAGCGGTTCGCCGACGGTGGGAGCGGTGACCATCGCGTTGAACGGGCCGAGCAGTGCGCCACGATCATCTACGAGTGCGGCCCGCCCTGCACCGCCGCGCGGGCCGCGTGTGATCGACGCGAAGGCGCGGCGCTGGTCGTCATCGAGGTCTTCCGGCGCCAGCATTGGTATCCGGGACATCGCTTCCTCCTCAGGCGGGCTCATGAAGCGGCAGGCGTTGTGTCGGGTCGATCCGGGCGACCTGGCCGAGGAACAGGTCGAGCGGAGCGGCGTGACGCTGATGGCGTTGGAGGAACAGATGGTCGAGTTGCGAGATCACTTCGGCCGTGCGCAGGAGACCTCAACCTCGTTCTCGGGCCGATGCCGGACCGGACCGGCGGCGCTTGGCGGCGGCGTCAGCCCTTCATGGCTCCGGACAGCAGCCCCTGGGTGAGCTGCCGCTGCAGGATGAACGCGAGGATCATCGGTGGGATGCAGGCGAGGACGGTGCTTGCGAACATCACGTCGTAATCGGCACGCATGTCGCTGTACGTGGCGGCGATCTGCGGCTGGACCGTCATCACCGTCGGGCTGGAGGACAGCACGAGGGGGAAGATGAACGAGTTCCAGCTGGTCAAGAAGGTGAAGATGGCCGCGGTGGCGACGCCGGGACGGGCCGCCGGCAGCATGACCTTGCGCAGTACCTGTGGTTTCGACGCGCCGTCCACCCGGGCCTGTTCGTCCAGTTCGATGTCGATCGTGTCGAGGTAGCTCTTCATGAGCCAGATGCTGAACGGCAGCGTCACCGCGAGTTCGGCGAGCACCAACCCGAGGAACGTGTCGTAGATTTCCAGGCGGCTGAACACCAGGAACAGCGGGATGATGATGGCGAACGTCGGTACCATCCGGGAGACGATGAGCCCGTTGAGGGCGGTCGACCAGAGTCGGCCCTTCGCGCGTGAGAAGCCGTAGGCCGCGCTGAACCCGAGCAGGACGTTGAGCAGGGTGACCGCGACGCAGACGATCATGCTGTTCTGTAGGCCGAGCGCGATCAGTTCGACGGTGGTCGTGCCGTTTCCCGGGGCGAAGAGCGCGACGATCAGGTCGAGGTAGTTGTCGAACGTGACGCTCTCCGGCAACCAGGCAGGCGGAGTCCGCGTCATTTCGCCCACCGGCGACAGGCTGCTGCGGATCAGCCACAGGAACGGGGCGATGGACCAGATGATGACCAGAACGGTCGCGGACGTCACCCAAGCCGTACGCCAGCGCCGGCGTGGCCGCCGCTGGGGCTCCGCCTTCGTCACTGTCTCCGTGGTACGGGTCAGGGTAGCCTGCATCGCCGCTTCCCGTTCAGACGGCGGGACGCCGAAGCGCCCGCATGTAGACGAGGGACACGGCCATGACGATCGCCGTGAGGAAGTAGAGGATCGCCGCGCCCTTCTCGGCCGCCCCGTAGGTGAACATCGTCGCGTAGCCCCACCAGGCGAGCACCGTCGTCTCGTATCCGGGGCCTCCGTTGGTGAGCATGTAGACGAGGCTGAACGCGAGGAAGCCCTCGAGCGAGGCGACCACGAACACGACAGCGAAGCTGCTGCGCAGCCACGGCAGCGTGATGTAGCGGAAGCGCTGGAACACGTTGGCCTGGTCGATCTGCGCCGCCTCGTACTGCTCCCGTGGAATCGCCTGCAGCCCGGACAGGAAGATCAGGGTCGCGTACGGTGCGATGCTCCAGATGAACGCCGCGCCCAACAGGACGAACGCGGTGGTGCCGTCGTTGAGCCACGCGCGGTACGCGTCGATGAGCCCGAGTTCGAACAGCAGACCGTTGAGGGCACCGTACGAGCCGTTGTAGATCCAGCCCCAGATGACGGCCACCGCCACCTGGGACATCGACCAGGGAATGAGCATGGCCGCTCGGCCGAAGCTCCGCAGCGGCGAGGGGAGGTTCAACAGCAACGCCATGCCCAGCCCGAGCACGATCGAGCCGACGATCGCGATGGCGGCGAACAGGAACGTGTTGCGCAGGGCGATGGGGAGGACCGGATCGCTGAAGACGGCGGCGTAGCTGCCCAGGCCGAAGGTGCTGCCGTCGTCGGTGGGCTCGGTGAGGCTCAACCACAGCGAGTGGATCAGCGGGTAGACGAGCACGCCCAGTACCACCGCGATGGCCGGGCCGATGAGCGCGACCTCGCCGAGGCGCTCGCGCCGCCGTGCCGCTCGTCGTGCCGCCGCGTGCGACGGCGGCACGACAGCGGCCGACTGAGTGGTCATCACCGGCCCTGTGCGAAGGACGCCGAGGCGGTCAGGGCGTCTTTGACGCTCACCTTGCCGAGTACGGCGTTCTGTAGCTCGGACGCCGTACGGTCGAGCCACTCGGTGAACCATCCCTGCTGCACGACCGGCCCGATCAGCCGTGACTTCGCCTTCTGCTCGGCCACCAGCGTGGGGTCGGTGAACGTGCTCCACTTGGCGATGACGTCGGCTTCCTCGAACACCGGCGCGTAGCCGGGCTCGACGCCGAGGTCGATGGCGCGGTACCGAGTCGGGATCAGGTACTTGTTCTCCTTGTCCAGGCTGCCGAGGAAGCCCGCGAGTTCGGGACCGTGCTCGACCTCGGCGCCGGACTTCGTGAGGCACACCCAGTTCGTGCCGGTCAGGCACTCGTGGGTCGTGCCCGGGTACATCATGAGCTTGATCTTCCCGGCGACCTTGGCGTACTTGGTGGTGTCGAGGTTGAGCACCGGGAGGACCTGCGAGAGGTTGTGCTGGAAGTACGCCGAGTTGCCGGCGGCGAAGATCTCTGCGGTGGCGTTGTGGTCGGCCGTCAGGACATCCGGAGGCACCAGCTCGGCCTCCCACAGCCGACGCCAGAACTCGATCGTCTCGATGACGGCCGGGTCGTCCTGGTAGCGCGGGGCCAGCGTGTCGGGGTCGAACCAGTCCTTCGCGCCGCGGGAGTAGCTGTCACCGATCGCGAAGTACGTGATGAGGCTGTAGGCCTTCGTCCACATGGGCACGAACGGGTACCGTGACCCGCCCTTGTTCTTGAGCGAGGTGAGCTGGGTGAAGAACGCCTCCCAGTCGTCAGCCGGGTCGAGGCCGCCGAGTACCGCCTCGTTGTAGACCATGACCTTCGTCAGGCCGTTGCCGGGAAGTGCGACCAGCTTGTTGTCGACCGTGGCCGACTGCAGCAGCGACGGGTACATGTCGTTCTTGACCTTCGACAGGTCCAGCTTGTCTTCGATGCTGACCAGCCAGCCCTCCTTGAGCCATTTTTGCGGGTAGCCCTCGTCGCAGGTGACGACCGTGTAGTCGGTTCCGCCACGCAGCCGCGTCTCGGTGGTCGGGTGGTAGTCCTTCGGCACGGCGGAGACGGTCACCGCGCTGCCGTACTGCTGCTTGAAGGTGTCGAGGTAGGGCGTGACCTGCTCGACGCCGAACGAAGGTGTGTTGTAGGTCAGCGTCGCGCCGGAGCCACCTCCGCCGGATCCGCGACCGCAGGCCGCCAGGGTTCCGGCAAGAAAAGCGGCGCCACCGGCACCGAGGAGTGTTCGGCGGGACAGGGCACGAGACAGGCCGATGCGAACTCCTGCGTCCATCTGCGTTGGTCCTTTCACGTCGCCAGCACGGGGTGGTGCTCGCCGTCGGCCGATGTGCCGTGTGGCACCACCAAGGTCGCGGAGCGTGGACGGGGCTACCAGACTGATGAGGTGCCGCTCTGGTAACGAGTGCCAAAGTAAATGGCTGATCGAACTTGCGTCAAGCACTGACATCTAGATCAATGCCTTGACGACCTGCGCAATCGTCTCTACTCTCCGTTTTGGTACCGAGTTCCAAAATAGTCGAGCGCCAGGCAGCGCCGGCACCATCCAGAACAGATTCAGGAGGCAGGGTGGCCACCCAGCAGGGAGCCGCGGCAGCAGCCCACACGACGGCCATGTCGCAGTCGATCCAGCGTGCGTTGGATGTGCTCGAAACACTCAGCACCGAGGCGCCGGAGGTCGGGCAGACACTGACCGAGCTGGCCGACCGGCTCGGGCTGCCGAAGTCGACGGTGGCCCGGGTCCTGTTCAACCTCGAGTCGCGTGGCTTCGTCGAGCAGGACGGTCTGCGCCGCTACCGGGTGGGCATGCGGCTGTTCTCGATCGGTGGCCAGGCGCTGGCCAACAGCCACCTGCGGGTGACCAGCCGGCCCTACCTCGAAGACCTGACCCTCCGCGTCGGCGAGTCGTCCTACCTGGGCGTTCTTGACATGCAGCAGGTGCTCTACGTCGACCGGATCGAGTCGCCGCAGCCGGTCAAGTTGCTCTCGCCGATCGGATCCCATCGTCCGGTCAACGCCACGGCGATGGGCAAGGCGCTGGTCGCGTGGATGGACGAGACCGACGTCCGGCGGCTGCTGAAGCGGACCGGCATGGCCTCCCGCACCCGGCACACCGTGACCGAGCTGGACGCCTTCGTCGAGGGGCTCGAGCGGATCCGTGCCGACGGCGTCGCCGTGGACGTGGGGGAGTGGGACGAAGGGCTGACGTGTGTGGCCGCGCCGGTGCGATCCAGCAACGGCGCCGTGGTGGGGGCGCTCGGGATCAGCGGACCGAGCTGGCGTCTCTCCGGCGAGCAGCTCAAGGACGCGACGCGCCTGTTGGCGAAGGCGGTCGCCGACCTCGGCACCGAGCTGGCGCCCACGGTCCGCTGACCGCCGCCGGGCCACGACGACGAGCAGAAACGATGATAGGAGGCTTGGGTGGTTGAGGCAGTGCGGGAGCGCGACGAACTCGTCGAGGCTACGACGGAAAGCGGCGTCCGGGCGCAGGTCCGGTCAGGCGCGCAGGCCATCGTGGCGACCCTCGAGGCGTACGGCGTGCGATACGTCTTCGGAATGTGTGGCCACACCAACCTTGCGATGCTGGGCGCGATCGAGCAATCGTCGTTGACCTTCATCGGAGTTCGCCACGAGCAGGTCGCCGCACATGCGGCGGACGGATACTTCCGGGCCACCGGTCAGCTCGCCGCCGTGCTCACCACGATCGGACCTGGCCTGACCAACGCCCTCACCGGCATCGGTGACGCGGCACTCGACGGCGCCGGCATGATCGTGATCGCCGGCGACGTGCCGTCGTATCTCGCCGGCCGGGGCGGCTTCCAGGAGCTCGACCTGCACGGCGAGGCCCAGCAGGTCGAGATGGTGCGGCCACTGGTGAAGCGGGCCTGGAAGGTCGCCAGCCGCGAGGGCCTGGCCGACGTCGCCGGCCGGGCCTGCCAGATCGCCCTGGCCGACCAGCCCGGGCCGGTCCTGCTCGACGTGCCGATGGACCTCTTCTCCGCCACGTTCCGCGACGACATCCACGTCGCCGCGCGTCGGGTGCCGGCCGACCGGCGGACGTACGCTCCCGACGCTCAGGTCGCCCGTGCCGCCCAGATGCTGGTCGAGGCGGAACAGCCGGTCATCTACGCGGGCGGGGGAGCAGCCCGGTCGCGAGCCCGGGACTCGCTGCTCGCCCTGGCCGAGCACCTCGGCATCCCGGTCGTCACGACGATGGCCGGGCAGGGCGTGATCCCGCAGGACCACCAGCTCTGCGCCGGCTACACCGCGACGGTGGGCACGCCGCTTGGTCACGCCCTCGTCAACAGCGCCGATGTCGTCCTCGCACTGGGCACGCGGTTCGGCGAGATGGAGACCAGCTCGTACGACCCGGAGGTGTCGTTCCGCGTTCCGCCCACCCAGATCGTGCAGGTGGACGTCGACGCCAGCCAGATCGGACGCACGTACCCGGTGGCGCTCGGCGTCGTCGCCGACGTCGGCGCCTTCGTCGGCCAGTTGCTCGCCGAGATCCGTAAGGCCACGCCGCGCCGGGACTGGGAGAGCTCGGCGCGGTTCGCGGCGATCCAGGAAGGCATCCGCGCCTGGCGCGCAGACATCGAGCAGGGCCGGCACAGCGACGCCACGCCGATCACGGTCGAGCGGCTGCTCGGCGACATCCGTGAGGTGCTTCCGCGCGACGGCATCTTCCTCACCGACGTCGGCATCCGCCACCAGGTGGCGCAGCAGTTCGACGTCTACGACCCGCGCGACCACTACGTCGCCTCCGGCTGGGGCACGATGGGCGGCGCGGTCGCGGCGGCGCTGGGCGCCAAGGTCGGCGCGCCGGAGCGGGCGGTCGTGGCGGAGGTGGGCGACGGTGCGTTCACGTCGATCCTCAGCGCTGTCGTCACCGCCGTGGAGTACGACATCCCGGTCGTCTGGGTCGTGATGAACAACTTTGGATACAGCTCGATCTCGGTCTATCAGCACAAGCATGCCTTGGGCGCGCTGGGCACGACGTTCCGTACGCCGGACGGAAAGCCGTACAACCCCGACTTCGCCGCCCTGGCCCAGGCGTGCGGTGCGCTGGGCGCCGTCGTCACCGACCCCGCCGACCTCAGGTCGGCGCTGCGCACGGCGTTGGACTCGGGCCGGCCGTACGTGCTCGACGTGCACACCGAAAAGGCGCCACGGACCCGGGCGACCGGCAAGTGGGACGTCAACGACATCCTCTCCGGCAACCGGAACGCCTGACCGATCGGCACGTTTCGAACGCACCCGAGGTCGACGATCGTTTGGAGGACCGATGACCGCTGTCCAACCGACGCAGTTGCAGAACATCGACGTGAGCGAGCTTCCGCGGCTCGTGACCGAGGTACCCGGCCCGCGCTCCCGGGCGCTGGTCGACCGGGAACGCGTGCACAGTTCCCCAGGGCTGTCGGCGCTGTCGACCCTGTCCGGCGTGGCCGTCAACCAGGGGGTCGGCGCGCTTGTCGAAGATGTCGACGGCAACGTCTTCATCGACTTCAGCTCCGGCACCGTCGTCACGGTTACCGGGCACGCGCACCCCACGGTCGTACAGGCGATCAAAGCGGAGATCGAGAAGTTCATCCACATCTACGACTACACGTCGCAGTCCCGGGCGGACTTCCTGGACTACCTGGTGTCGGTGCTGCCGGAGGGCCTAAACAAGGTACAGATGTACACGTCCGGCGCGGAGACCGTGGAGGCCGGGCTGAGGCTCGCCCGATCGCACACGCGCCGCACCGAGTTCATCTCCCTCTACCGTGCCTTCCACGGCAAGACGCTGGGCGCGCTGTCGCTGATGGGCGGCGGCTACAAGAAGGGCTTCGGGCCGCTCGCCAGCGGCTTCTATCAGACGCCCAACGCTTACTGCTACCGCTGTCCGCTGATGCTGGAGCCGAAGACCTGTGGCGCCAAGTGTGCCGACTTCATCGAGAACGTCTTCGAGCAGGAGACGACCGGCAACGTCGCCGCCGTCGTGGCCGAAGCGATCCAGGGGGCCGGCGGTGCGATCGTGCCGCCGCCGGAGTACTTCACGAAGATCCAGGAATTCTGCCGCCGCAACGACATCCTGCTCTTCATCGACGAGGTGCTCACCTCGGCCGGGCGTACGGGCAAGATGTGGGCCTCGGAGCACTACGACATCGAGCCCGACATCATGACGATGGGCAAGGGCATCGGCTCCGGCTTCCCGCTGGGCGTGGTCGCCTCGTCGGAGCGGGTCATGTCGTCGCTGCCCTGGGCCCAGCACAACGGCGGCACGAGCACGTACGGCGGCAGCCCGGTCTCCGCCGCCGCCGGCCTTGCCACGTTGATCACCATCGTCAACGAGAACCTCATCGAGAACGCGGCCGTCGTCGGCGCCCACATCAAGGGCAGACTCGAGGAGATGCAGACCCGGCACCTGTCCATGGGGGACGTCCGGGGCAAGGGCATGCTGATGGCGGTCGAGTTCGTCACCGACCGCCAGACGAAGGAGCGGATCAGCCAGGAGGCCGCGGAGTACCTGTACCGGGAGCTCGTGACCAAGGGCATCCTCGTCGCCAGCGCCGCCCCGATCATGCGCATCACCCCACCGCTGGTGATGACCCAGGAGCTGGCCGACCGGGCGCTGGACATATTCGATGCGGCCGTTGGTCGCATGGAGAACCAGTACCGCATCGGGTGAGGGGCGCCGAGGCCATGAGCAATCTCCAGGTGGGGGTCGGCCGGGTGGACATCACGCCCCGGTCGGCCGTCCCGATGGCCGGATACCCGGTCATCCATCCGATCGACGGCGGCCCACGCGACCACGACGGGTACATCGGCCGGACCGGCGACTTCGTCGACGTGGCCGACCCGACGTACGCCCGCGCGGTGGCACTGACGGACGCCGACGGCACGGCGGTCCTGGTGTCGCTGGACGTCTGCGTCGTCACCGCCGCGTTCACCGCCACCGTGCGGCGACGGGTCCGGGACGCTTACGGGATCCCGGAGACCTCCGTGATGCTCGTGGCCACGCACAACCACTCGGGCCCGGACTTCACCGGCCAGTGGGAGCCGGTCGACCCGTCGGTGACGGCGGCGGTCGTAGACGGGGTGGTACGGGCGGTCGCCGAGGCGGTGGGGAGCCGGCAGCCGGCCACGGCCGGAGTCGGCGTCGGGCACCTCGCGGGTCTGACGATCAACCGACGGGACGCCTCAGGACCGGTCGACCCGGACGTGCCGGTGGTGCGCTTCGACGGCGCGGACGGGTCCTGCCTGGCGCTCGTCTACGGGTACGCCTGCCATCCCGTGATCGTCGGGACGCACAACCGGTCGATCTCCGGCGAGTTCCCCGGCCTGTGCTCGGCGATGCTGGAGGCCGTGCCCGGCGGGCCCCGGGTCGCCCTGTTCGTCAACGGCGGGGCCGGCAACATCAACCCGCGCGCCTTCCCGTACCCCGACGGCGAAAACGTCGTACTCGCCGGTCGGCGTGGCCGGGACCCGAGGATCCGCTCGATCCCCGTAGCGGCCCGCTTCGCCACGGCACTCGGCGGCGAGGTGCTCCGGACGGCCGCGGTGACGGCCACCGGCCCGCTGCGGCCGGGACAGGGCGTCGGCGGCGCGGTCCGGACCGTCGAGGCGCCCCTCAAGCCGGCGGACCAGCTCGACCGCCTGCTGCGACACATCCCGCACAGCCCCGCCGTCGCCAAGGTGTGGCGCACCGCCCGGTCGCTGGTGACCGAGGTGTCGCTGCTGCGCCTCGGCCCCCTGGTCCTGCTGGGCATCCCCGGCGAGCCGTTCGTCGAGACCGCACTGCGCCTGCAGACCCGTACCCCGGACACGCTGTTGCGGGTCGCCGGCTACGCCAACGACTACCCCGGCTACCTGTCGCCTCCGGACGAGATGGCCAAGAACCGGTACGAGAGCGTCGCGACACCGCTCAGCCTCGACGGCGTCGCCCAGGTGCTGGACGCCGTCGACGCGATGGCGGGGTCGGTATGAGCGCGGGCACCGTCTACGTCCCTGCGGCGTGGGCCGGCGAGGCGGGCGGGCCAGCCGTCGGGTACGACTCACTGCGGGCGCTCCTGGAGTCGGGGACGGTCGCGCCGCCGTCCGCCCTCTGCGTGGACGAGCCCATCGACGACCGGCTGCTCGCGCTCGTGCCGAGCGGATGCCTGCTGTCCTTCCCCGGCACCGGTGTGTGGGACCTCGTCGACGTAGACCGTGCTGCCGCCCGCGGCGTGCGCGTGAGCAACATCGCCAACTACGGCACCGACGCGATCGCCGAACACACGTTCGCGCTCATGCTCGCGGTCACCCGGTCCCTCCTCCAGGCCGACCGCCGGGTCCGTGCCGGGCTGCCGCCACCTGACTGCTGGGGCACCACACTCGCGTCCCGGGTGCTCGGCGTCGTCGGCCTCGGTGCCGTCGGCCGGCGGACGGCCCAGCTCGGCGCCGCGTTCGGCATGCGCGTGCTCGCTACAGCGAGCCGCGAGGACTCCGTGCGGTGGGCGGCCGGAGCCGAGGGCGTACGCCTCACGTCCCTGCCGGACCTGCTCAAACGCTGCGACGTGGTCAGCCTCCATCTCCGGTACGCCCGCGGCGACCGCCCCACGCTCGGACGCGTCGAGCTGGCGTCGATGAAGTCGACAGCGATCCTGGTGAACACCGGCCGCGGTGGGCTCGTCGACCTCACCGCCCTCACCGAGGCGCTCGCCAGCGGCGCGCTCGCCGGAGCCGGACTGGACGTCCTCGACCCCGAGCCGCTCCCTGCCGACCACCCGCTGCTCGCCCTGGACAACGTGGTCCTCAGCCCGCACGTCGCGGCCGGGGCGCCACAGGTTCGGCGACGGGCGATCGCGGCGGCACTGGAGAACGCGCGGTCCTTCGTCCACTCCGGCCCTACAGTGGATGTTTTGCGATGAGGCCCGTCGTACTGCTCTCCGAGCCCATCCACCCCGACGGGCACCGGCTGCTGGAGCGGCGGGCCACCGTCACGCTCGCGGCGTCGGTCGACCCCGCGAGCCTCCTGGAGCACGCCGAACGCGTCGATGCGGTGATCCTGCGTGCCCGGGGGCGGCTCGACCGGGCGTTCTTCCGCCGTGCACCGCGCCTGAAGGTGGTGGGTCGCTACGGCGTCGGCGTGGACAACATCGACCTCGACGCCGCCGCCGAGCACCGGGTCACCGTGGTCAACACCGCCGGCCTCAACGCGCAGTCCGTCGCCGAGCACACCATCGCCATGATGTTCGCGCTGGCCCGGCGGCTGCACCGGCAGGATAGCGCGGTCCGCGAACGGGACTGGTCGGCCCGCGACACGCTGGGCGGATCCGAGCTGGCCGGCGCGACCTTAGGCGTCATCGGGTTCGGCTCCATCGGCCGCGCCGTCGCGGCCATCTGCCGCCGCGGCCTGGGCATGCGCGTGCTCTACCACGATCCGTTCCGCGCCGCCGACGCCGACGGGCTTGCCGCGTCGCCGGTGAGCCTCGACGACCTGCTGCGCCACAGCGACGTCGTCAGCGTCCACGTCCCGCTGACGCCCCAGACCCGCCACCTGGTCGGCGCCGCGCAGCTTCGGACGATGCGCCGGCACGCCCTGCTGATCAACGTCTCCCGGGGAGCCGTGGTGGACGAGGACGCCCTGGCCGCGGCGCTGGCCGACGGCACGATTGCCGGGGCCGGGCTCGACGTGTTCGCGCAGGAGCCACCCGAGCCGTCCGCCCCGATCCTCTCCGCCCCCAACACCCTCCTCACCCCGCACAGCGCCGCCCTCACCGAACAGGCCGCGCGCCGCGTATCCGTCGGTGTCGCCACCGACGTGCTGGCCGTCCTCGACGGGCGCCCGGCCGTCCGGGCGGTGCCACAACCCACAACCACTGGACGCGTCACATGACCGACATCCGCCTGCACGGCGTCATCGCGCCGATGGTAACCCCGATGCATCCGGACGAGACCGTCGACGAGACCTCGGCCCGGCGTCTGGTCCGGGCGCTGCTGTCCGCGGAAACCGACGGGCTGTGGCTGCTCGGCACCAGCGGCGAGTTCGCCGCGCTGGACACCGCGGAACGCGCACGCCTGGTCGAGGTGGTCTGCGACGAGGTCGCTGGACGGGTTCCGGTCGTGGTCAACGTCAGCCAACCCGGTACGGCGCTCGCGATCCGCACCGGTCGGGACGCGATCCGCGCCGGCGCCGACGCCCTGGCGGCGACGCCGCCCTTCTACTACCCACACAGCCCGATGGAGATCGACGGGCACTACCGGGCCCTGAAGAACGCTCACCCCGACGTTCCGCTGTTGGCCTACAACATCCCGCAGAACGTCCGACCGGCACTGGAGGCGGCGGGCGTCGTGGCACTGGCGGCCGACGGGGTCCTACAGGGAATCAAGGACTCGCAGAACGACCTGCAGTGGTTTCGCCGCGTCGCGGACCGCACCCGCGAGGTGGTCGGGCCCGACGGGTTCGCGATGCTGCTGGGCACACGGACCCTTGTGGACGTCGCGGCCGACGTCGGCGCCCATGGGGTCGTGCCGGCGATGGCCAACGTCGCCCCGTCCGCCTGCCGCCGGGCGTTCTTCAACCCGGGCGACCAGACGCGGGCCGACGTGGACACGATCTCCGCGTACGAGCAGTTGACCGCACACGCCGTCGCGACCTCCGTGAACGCCACCGCGATCTGTGCCGTCAAGACCGCGTTGTGGCACTGGGGCATCATCGCGTCCCCACAGGTGAGCGCCCCGCTGCGGGCGCCCCAGGGAGACGCACTCCAAGCCCTGCTCACCGCGCTCTCCGCCCTCGCCCCTCTGACGAACCCGGACGGATCTTCATGACCTCAGACACCGACCCCGCCGCCGCTCACCTGCGCGTGGGGGTCGCCCGCGCCGACATCACCCCGCCGGTGGGCATGCGCCTCACCGGGACGCTGCGCGAGGGAGCGTCGGAGGCGGTCGACCGCCCGCTGACCCTCAGCGCACTCGCCCTGCTCGGCGGCCGGACGACGGTCATCGTCCTCGCCTGCGACCTCATCCACCTCTCACCGGACGAGGTCGCGCACCTCCGCCGCGCCGTCGTCGAGCGGATCGGCTCGGCGGACATCTTCGTCAACGTCAGCCACTCGCACGCGACACCGGCGCCGCCCAGTGCCCAGGAGTTCGATCCGGAGACCGAGGCCGATCAGGTCGAACTCGCCGACGTCTACTTCCGCGGGGTCGTCGCGAAGGCCGCGGGCATCTGCGCGGTCGCGGTCGCGGGCGCGCGTCCCGCGGTCGTCGGGCACGGCACCGGCGCGGTGACGGTCGGCGTGAACCGCCGCGAGGTCGGCCCCGACGGCAACCTGCTGCTGGGGGAGAACCCGGACGGCATCGTCGACCCGACCGTGGGCGTCGTGCGTTTCGACGAGGTCGGCGGCCGGCCGATCGCGGCGGTGGTGCACTACTCCTGCCACCCGGACGTGCTCGGCCCCAAGTCCGGCCTGATCTCGCCCGACTACGTCGGCGCGGCCCGCGAGGTCACCGAGCGGCTCACCGGCGCGACGACCCTCTTCCTGCAAGGCTGCGCCGGCGACATCGACCCGCTGTGCGGCATCGTGACCGGCGACGACGGGGTCCGCGAGGCCGACCGGCTCGGCACCGAGCTTGGCTGCGAAGCAGTCCGCGTGTACCAGCGGCTCGTCGAGCACCGAGTCCGCGACCACCGGGTGCATTGGCGCTCGTCAACCTCGACCTCGTCGGTCACCGGCTGGGTGTACCAGGACGCCCGGCACACCGACCCGGTCGTGGCCAGCATCTCGACCACGGTCACGCTGCCACTGCGCGAGCTGCCGGCCCCCGACGAGGCCGCCGCCGAGTACGCCGCGGCCGTCGAACACCTCGACGCCGTGCGGAGCCAGGAGTCCGACCTGCCGAGCCGGCTGCGGGCGCGACGGCGGGTCATCTGGACCCAGATGCAGATGGAGGCCGCACGGCGCGAAAGAACGCTCACGGTCGACGTCGAGGTCCAGGGCATCCGGATCGGAGACCTGGCCCTGATCGGCATACCGGCCGAGCTGTTCGTGGAGATCGGGCTCCAGATCCGGGCTGGTTCTCCCTTCCGCACCACGCTGGTCAGCGGCTACACCAACGGCGTGCTGTTCTATGTGCCCACCGCGGCCGCCTTCGAGCAGGGCGGGTACGAGATCGAGTCGCACCAGAACTACCTGCGGCCGGCCGGGCCGACAACCGAATGGGAGAAGCGGCTCGTCTCCACCGGCCTGGAGGTCCTCGCCGACCTGAACGCGGAGGTGACCCGGTGAGCCCGCGGATCGCACTGTCCGGATTCTCGTTCGACGGCTACTCCGCCGAAGATCTGCTGGCATTCGCCGGCCGCCTCGGCGTGACCGGCATCGACTACTGGCCCTGGAACCGCGGCCCGCATTCGGCCGGCAGCTACCGGCGCATGCTGGACGACGCGGGGATGAGCGTCTGCTGCGTGAACGTGCCGAGCAAGCAGATCCGGCTCGGCGGCGCCACGCCGCCCGACGACGCCCGGCGCGTCGTCGTCGCGGCCATGGACGACGCCGTAGCGCTCGGCGCGCCGGCGATCCAGGTGTACTGCGCCACGCCCGACGTGCGTACCCGGGGCGAGGCCGTCGACATCCTGGCCGACCAGCTCGCGCCACTGCTCGACGAGGCCGCGAGCCGCTCCCTCACGGTCCTGCTGGAGAACAACCTGGACCAGCGCGGCGAGGACGCGTACGGCGTCAACGCCTCGCGATCCGTGGAGAGTCTCGAAGCGCTCGCCCGGCGAACCGGACCTGACGGCGTGCGCGTCTGCTACGACCCGGCGAACTTCGTGGCCGTCGGCGAGCCGGCGTTCCCGGAGGCGTACGAGCGGCTACGGACGTACATCGGAGGCGTCCACGCCAAGGACTGCGTCCGCTTCGAAGAAGCGCATCGCGACCGGCCCGAGGCGCGGCGGCTCTTCGTCGACGGGCTCGAAGGACCTTTCCTGACCGTCGTCGTGGGCCAGGGCGCCGTCGGCTGGCCCGCCCTGATCGAGCGACTGGTCGCGGACGGATACGACGGCTGGTTGACGATCGACCCGTTCACCAGCCCGGAGCTTCTGGAGGAATGGTGCGTAGCGAGCCTCGACGCGGTCACCGGGATGATCGCCTCGGCCGAGGGGGCCCGGTGACGGCCGACTGGTGGGGACTGACCGGACGGCGGGTCCTGGTCGCCGGCGTGGGCGGGCTCGGCCGCTCGGTGATCGAGGCTCTCGCCGAGCTAGGCTGCGTCTGTGCCGCCCTCGACCGGTCGGCGGACGCCCTCAACGAGCTGGCGACCGCCCATCCGGATCTGCCGACCCGGCAGGTCGACCTGACGGACCGGGAAGCCACGCGCGCCGCCGTCAACGAGATGGCCGCCCGGATGGGTGGGCTGGACGTCGCCGTCCACGCGGTCGGCGTCAACGACCGGCAGCCCATCCTGTCCGTCACCGCAGACGCCTGGCGGCACCTGCTCACGGTCAACCTCGACTCGGCGTTCCACTTCGCACAGGCCGCCGGCGCGATCATGACAGCGGGGGGCCAGGGCCGGCTCATCCTCTTCTCGTCAGTAGCCGGGACGCTGGCGCATCGGGACCACGGCGCCTATGCGGCCTCCAAGGGGGCGCTCAACCAGCTCGCCCGGGTCATGGCCCACGAGTGGGCGTCGGCCGGCGTCACCGTGAACACGATCGCGCCGGGCTACACGCCGACCGGACTGACCATCGGCCATCTCGCCAAGCCTGGGGTCGAGAACGCGCTCACCGGGCTCGTCCCGGCCGGGCGCCTCGGCCTGGTAGAGGACGTGCAGGGCATCGTCGCCCTGCTGGCCTCGCCCCGATCGGCCTACATCACCGGCCAGGTCATCCACGTCGACGGAGGACGGACCCTTGTCTGATCGCAACGCCCTCGCCGCACGGTTGCCCGTCCCCGGCACCGACCTTCGGGTCGCGCCGCTCTGCTTCGGCGGCAACGTCCTCGGCTGGACCTGCGACGAACCGCAGTCCCGGGCCGTGCTGGACGCGTACGTCGCGGCCGGCGGCAACTTCGTCGACACGGCCGACCAGTACTCCTCATGGGGCTCCGGCAACGTCGGCGGCGAATCGGAGACGATCATCGGACGGTGGCTGGCCACCGGCGTCGACCGAGGTGAGCTGGTGATCGCGACCAAGTGCGGCCGGATGCCAGGCATGGAAGGGCTGGCGCCGGCGACCATCCGTGCCGCGGTCGACGACTCACTACGCCGGCTCGGCACCGACTACGTCGACCTGCTGTACGCCCACCTCGACGACACCGAAACCCCGCTCGAGGCGACGCTGGAGACCTTCGACAGCCTGGTCCGGGCCGGCAAGGTCCGGTACGTCGCCGCGTCCAATTACGGCGCCGAACGGCTGGACCAGGCGCTGAAGACCGCGGCCGCCAACGACTGGGCGCCGTTCGCCGCTTTGCAGGCCCACTACAACCTGGTCGAGCGGGAGGCGTACGAGACGGACCTGCGCGCCGTGGTGGCCCGGCACGGCCTGGCCTGCTTCCCGTACTACGGCCTGGCGAGCGGATACCTGACCGGCAAGTACAGCAGCGGGTCGACGCCGGCCAGCCCCCGCCGGGCGGCCGCCGACCGGTACCGGGAACGCGGCGGGGAACGGATGATCGACGCCCTGAGGGCGATCGCCGACCGGCGTGCGGTGGCGCTCGGCGCGGTGGCCCTCGCCTGGCTTGCCCACCAGCCCACGGTTGTCGCTCCCATCGCGAGTGCCCGCACCCCGGCCCAGCTGACCGAGATCATCGCCTTCGCGGGGCTGGCTCTGGAAACCGACGAACTCGCCGCGCTCGACGGCGCCAGCCGCTGACTGCGGTGAATCGAGACGCATAGGTGAACGATGTGCGTCGTCGCCCTGGCATGTATGGCCGGGACAAAGACAGCCGAACGGCTCCATTGGAGGCGCCGGCCGCCGTGGATGGCAGCCTGACACGGTGGCGGGTGAAGCGCGACGGGCTGCGTGACGGTCTCGCCCGCCGAAGGCTGAAAGGGCGCTGGAAGGCTCTGTTGCATTGGTTGGGAGCTTGATCGGCTACTGTCGTTGGCCGGTGTCCGGCGCTACGTGTACCGGGGCCGTCGACCAGTACGGGCAGGTCATCGACGTGCTCGTCTCAGCGCGTCGGGAGGCGGCCGCGGCCCGCCGGTTCTTCCAACGATCCCTGACCACCCTGAAGGCCACGCCGGCCGAGGTGGTCACCGACGCCGCCCGGTCAATTCCGGCTTCCTCGACGATCCGGTCCCCTCGGCGTGGCACGCATCGAACGACATGCCAACAACCCGATCGAGGCCGACCACAGTCAGCTCAAACACCGAATACGCGTGGATTACGCACCGACCACACCGCACCGACGATCATCACCCGGACACGTCTTCATGCAGAACCTACGGTGCGGATACTACGAACTCGCCACCGATGCTCCGCCCGCAACGCGGGTGGCTGCCGTGTTCACCGAATTCGCCCGAGCGATCTGAGCAGTGCCCGCTGACGCGGCTTGGCCGGCTGTCCATGGTGAATCATTTCGGCGTGCAGGTGATCTCGGCAGCCCACCCTGAGTGGACTTTTCCGTTCACCGGGCTGCGGCCCGCCCAGTTCCGCTGGCTGGTCGGGGTGGTCGCCGAGCGTGGCGGAGACGCGATCGCCGACGGCCGGCCCGGTCGCCAGTGGTCCCTCGACCTCGCCGACCGGGTGCTGCTGGTCGCGACCTGCTGGCGCACCAACCTGATGCTGCGGCAGATCGGGCAGCTGTTCGGGGTATCGCACTCCGCCGCCCACCGGGTCATCGACATCCTCGGCCCACTGCTCGCCCTGGCACCGGTACGACGGCGCCGGGTCGACCAGATCACACGGCCCTTTCGCCCCGGCCAGCGCACCGAAGAGAACGAAGTCGACCAGCCCCAGACCACACCGCACGGGTTGCACATCAAGCTAGTCGGCGACGATGTCCCAGGCGAGGTTCGAGGGCCGGCCGCCGCCGCTGGCCAGGAATTCGTGGGCGGCGGCCCGTGCACCCGTCGGGGTGACTCGGGTGCGTTCGGGCCAGGCGTCGGTCGGGCGTCGGCGTAGTCGAAGGTGAAGGTGGGGTCGTTGTCGAGTTCGGCTTGGTGGGCCCAGCCGCTGCTGCCGTCGGCGGCGACGTGGTAGGCGAAGGAGCGTTCGGGGTGGCCGACGCAGATCTGCGGTTGGCGCCACCACTTCAGTTCGGCGATGGCGTGCTCGACCGGGATCCGTCGTGAGGACTGGTGTTCGCGTTCGTCTTCCCAGATGACCTGTCGTGCTTCGGCTGCTCCGGGTCGGAGTTTCAGCGGTGGTGTGATGACCTGGTCGGGGTGGTTCTTTGTCAGGCCCTGGTAGCCGGTGTCGACCAGGACCTTCACCTGTGGGTAGGCGTCGAGCAGGGTGTCGATTTCCTCCATTCGGGCGGCGGTGGCGTCGCGCATGCGTCCGGGCCGGTAGCTGCCGCACCACAGCGTTGCTCCGCCGGCGTCGGAGGCGATGGTGGCCTTGATGGTGTTGCGTCTGGCCTTGCCGGACACGAACGCCTTGCGTCCCGGTCTGCCCACCCGGGGGCGGCCGGACCCGGATCTCGGTGGCGTCCAGTCGCAGGGTCACGCCTTCGGCGGCGTGGGCGAACACGTCGGCCAGGGTCCGTAGCCGTACACCGTTGGACAGGGCGCAGCCGCGGCCGGCCAGCAGCGGACGGACCTGGCCGATCGCCCGGGTCACCGTTGTACGGTCGACTCCGAACGCCACTGCCAGGGCCTGGTGCGGGATGCCGAGACGCAGGTGGGCCAGCGTCATCACCAGTCGGTCGACGAACCCCAACACCGGCAGTCGGCCCGCGCCGGCCGTCCGCTGCCGGTGCCCACCGCGTCGGGCGTGCAGCCGGCCCTCACGCCCGGGCGATCCACAACGGATACAGCTCCAACCGTAGCGGGTTCAGGTGGCGGCCGGAGATCCCGGTGAACGCGGGATGGCTGAAGACAGGACGCGCCCAACGGACCGACACCCGCAGATCATCGACCACACCGACCGACCGGCACCCAGCGCCCTACTGCGCACAAGGTCGTAAGAGCGGGAGCCCTGTGCATAGGGGTCTCCACCGCTTGGTCTCGAAGATCCGATCCCCACCCCGGTCGCCGCGAACCCTCCCGGCGACCGGGGCGCCTACGGCGCCTGAGGCTGTGTGATCTGACGGCGCTGCGGGCCGTGCAGCGGGCTGTCTCGGGGAAAGTGACCGGTCCGAAAACCAAAAGGGCGTGCGAACCCATGAGACGCGGGCTACTGGCAGACCCATGGGACGCGCAGATTGACCAACCCGCGTACCCGCCAACGGTCCGGTTTCGGACATCCGTGTATTGGCCCTGTTGGACGGGTGTGAATTGTCGGGGTGCGCGCATGTGACCAGGGTTTCTTTCGAATCCTTGTTACGGACAGGTTTCGGCGGGTGTGAGGGGGAGTACATGCGGGGGTATTTCCATGGGTCGATCAATCCAGGTATTTTGTTCTGAGCCAGCAATCGATCATTGCGACTGTCAGTTTTGGGGGCATTGGTGCCGCAGGCAGCAAAAGACTTGACGCCGGCCGTGCGCACCCTCGGCGCCGTGTGCGCCGCCAGGCTCGCCCGGCCGGGCGAGCGTGAAGCCGGACGCCCCGGGAGGGCGCTGCTCGGTGCCGTTGGCGCATGTCTGGACGTGGCCGTGATCTTTCCTGACGAGGTCCGCGACGCGCGCCGCCGTCCCGGCAGCGACAGCGGCACTCGCGCCGGAGAGGGTCTCCCGCGGATCGAACTGGCCGCACAGGCCCGCTGAACCGGCGCGGCGGTTCAAGTCGGGTCAGTCGATGCAATTCATTAGTGCAAGCCTATAGATAAATAGAGGCTGAGTTCTGTTTGTGCGACAGAGTCGATAACCCTCAGCGTGGAACGAAGGGATCCAAGATGTCCTCGAACAACCCGTATCGCCGCCCACCTGACAGGCCACGCCGCCGTTTAACCGCAGCCGTTCTCACCATTGCGCTCACCGTGCTCGGTCTGGTGATGGTGACGAGCCCGGCTCGCGCGGCCGGGACGGTGCCGACGATCGCCTACATCACCATGGGTAACCAGGTGTGGGTCCACGATATGGTCGGCAACGCCCCCATTGACTTCTTCCGGACCGACGCCACAGGCGCTTCAGCGAGCGCAGTTGCGTTAACGGTCACCCCTGACGGCACCCGCGCTTACGTCGCCAACGAAAACTCCTACGCCGTGTCGGTGGTCGACACGGCCACGGACGGGGTCATCACCAACATCACCGTCGGAGGCGCCCCGCAGGCGCTGGCGGTCAGCCCGGACGGCACGCGCCTCTACGTCGTCAAGGTGAGCAGCAACAGTGTGTCGGTGATCAACACCGCTACCAACGAGGTCATCGACACCATCACCGTTCCCGACGCGGTCGGTGGCCTGTCCGGGGTGGCGTTCGGCCCGGACAGCACCCGCGCTTACGTCCCCCACAACACCGAACGGGTTTCGGTGATCAACGTCACGACTAACGAGGTCATCGACACCATCTTCATCGGCGCCAACTCCGGGCCACGCGGAGTGGCAGTCAGTCCGAACAGTCCCCGCCTCATCGTCACCAATGTGTTGGGCAGGGATGTGTCAGTCATCAACACCAACACCAACGAGGTCGAAAGAACCATTGTCGTGGGTTCCGGGCCCAACGACGTGGTCTTCAGCCTGGACGGCGCACATGCGTACGTCGCTAATAAGGGCGACGGCAGTGTCTCGATCATCGACACCACTACCAACCAGGTCGAAACCCCCTTCTTCCCCGGCGCTGGGACGGCAGATGTCGCGCTGAGCCCCGATGGCGCCCACCTCTACGCCATCTCCCCACCTTCTCGCAGGATGGTGGTGTACGACACCACCACCAACATGTTCGCCTTCGCGAGTTCGTCGAGCTCTACCCCCGTCATGATCGCCGCGTTCCCTTGGCCCGCGCCGACGGTGACCGGCGTCAGCCCTAGCAGCGGCCCAGTCACAGGCGGCAACACCATAACCGTCACCGGCACCAGGCTCAACAAGGGGACAATTACCTTTGGGGCTGCGGGGCCGGCCAGCGGGGGGTGGTGCACGACCACATCGTGCACCGTGACCGCCCCGCCCGGCCCACCGGGTGTCGTGGACCTCCGACTAACCACTCCTGGCGGCACCATCACCGCCGGCCAGTACACCTACCTAGCCGTCCCGGTGGTCACTGGTGTCAGCCCCAGCATCGGCCCGGTTGCCGGCGGTAACCCGGTGACGATCACCGGGACCGACCTGGCCGGTGCCACCGGTATTACGTTCGGGCCCGGTAACAACGCCACCGACGTGACCTGCACCGCCACCTCGTGCACGACTGTGGCTCCGGCCGGAAACGCGGGCGAGGTTCACGTACAGGTGACCACGCCCGGTGGGACCAGTGCTACGAGCGACGCCGACCGGTACACCTACGCACCCGTCCCGGTGGTCACCAGCGTCAGCCCCAGCAGCGGCCCGGCCGCCGGCGGAAACGCGGTGACGATCACCGGCACCAACCTCGAAGACGCCACCGAGGTCACCTTCGGACCTGGCCGCAGTGCCACGGACCTCGCCTGCACGGCGACCTCGTGCAGTGTGACGGCACCTGCGGGACCAGCGGGCACGGTGCACGTGCAGGTAACCACACCCAGCGGAACCAGCGCTACGAGCGATGCCGACCGGTACACCTACCTACCCGCCGCGCCCGTCGTGACCGCGATCCACCCCGACCGCGGTCCCACGGCGGGCGGCACCAAGGTGACGATCACCGGCACCGACCTCGCCGACGCCACCGAGATCACGTTCGGGCCCGGTAACAACGCCACCGACGTGTCGTGTACGGCGACCTCGTGCACCGCCGTGGCTCCCCCCGGTGCGGGCACGGTGCAGGTGCGGGTCACCACTGCGGGCGGGACGAGCGGCAGCGCCCAGTACACCTACAGCAATGTGCCCGTGGTGACCGCGATCCACCCCAGCAGCGGCCCGGTTGCCGGCGGTAACACGGTTACGATCACCGGGACCGACCTGGCCGGTGCCACCGGTATTGCGTTCGGGGCCGGGAACAACGCCACCGATGTGTCTTGCACGGCGACCTTGTGTACGGCTGTGGCTCCGGCCGGAAACGCTGGCGAGGTTCACGTACAGGTCACCACGCCCGGCGGAACCAGCGCCACCAGCGACGACAACCGGTACACCTATGTGTCGGCGCCGACCGTCACGGCGGTCAGTCCCAATGCTGGCCCACTGGCTGGCGGTAACACGGTTACGATCACCGGGACCGACCTGGCCGGCGCCACTATCACCTTCGGGTCGGGGAACAACGCCACTGACGTGTCCTGCACGGCCACCTCCTGCACGGCCGTCGTACCGGCGGGAAGCATCGGAACGCTCCACGTACAGGCCACGACTATCGGCGGAACCAGCGCCACCAGCGTCGACAACCGGTACACCTATGTGTCGGCGCCGACCGTCACGGCGGTCAGTCCCAATGCTGGCCCACTGGCTGGCGGTAACACGGTTACGATCACCG
>NZ_JBFAKM010000034.1:83902-84408 GCF_040655695.1 Polymorphospora sp. NPDC050346
CCTCCTGCACGGCCGTCGTACCGGCGGGAAGCATCGGAACGCTCCACGTACAGGCCACGACTATCGGCGGAACCAGCGCCACCAGCGTCGACAACCAGTACACCTACGTGCCGGTGCCCGCCGTTACCGCAGTCACCCCCGACGCTGGCCCCACAGCCGGTGGTAACACGGTGACGATCACCGGGACCGACCTGGCCGGTGCCACCGGCATTAGGTTCGGGTCGGGGAACAACGCCACTGACGTGTCCTGCACCGCCACCTCCTGCACCGCTGTCGCTCCGACCGGAAACGCTGGCGACGTTCACGTGCAAGTCACCACGCCCGGCGGAACCAGCGCCACCAGCGTCGACAACCGGTACACCTACGTGCCGGTGCCTGTGGTGACCGCGATCCACCCCGACGCTGGCCCCGCAGCCGGTGGTAACACGGTGACGATCACCGGGACCGACCTGGCCGGTGCCACCGGCATTAGGTTCGGGTCGGGGAACAACGCCACTGACGTGTCC
>NZ_JBFAKM010000034.1:84508-85981 GCF_040655695.1 Polymorphospora sp. NPDC050346
TCCGACCGGAAACGCTGGCGACGTTCACGTGCAAGTCACCACGCCCGGCGGAACCAGCGCCACCAGCGTCGACAACCGGTACACCTACGTGCCGGCACCCACCATCACTGCGGTCAGCCCCAACACGGGCCCACCGGCCGGCGGTAACACGGTCACGATCACCGGGACCGACCTGACCGGCGCCACCATCACCTTCGGGTCCGGGAACAACGCCACCGACGTATCCTGCACGGCCACCTCCTGCACGGCCGTCGTACCGGCGGGAAGCATCGGAACGCTCCACGTACAGGCCACGACCATCGGCGGAACCAGCGCCACCAGCGTCGACAACCAGTACACCTACGCGGCCGCGGACCTGAGCGTGGCTATAACCGCCACCGGTGTGCCCGGGCTGCTCAACGGGCACATCGACTACACCATCACCATCACGAACAACGGTCCCTCGACCCTGAGCTCGGCGACTGTCACCGCCACGCTGCCCATCCCGATGACGGCGACCAGCTCCGACTGCACCACCGGCGCCGGTAGCGTCACCTGTGCCGTGGGGCCGCTGGCCAGCGGTGCCAGCGTCACCCGCAGCATCAGGGTCCCGGTTGGCCTGCTCACGATCGGGATCCCCTACACCGTCACCGCGACTCGCACCGCCAGCGCACCCGTCGACCTCAACCCCAACAACGACAGCGCCTCTCGAAGCTGCACCGTCGTGAGCTCGCTGATCATCCTCTGCCACTAGGTACCACCAGGAAGGGCGTCGCCCGACCAACCACGCACACCCCGACCAGGACGGGGAAGGCAAGCTCGTCGTCCAGCGTCACGCTGCGGTCCCAGCCACCGCACGACGGCCGATGAGAGCCTTCCCCGTCCCAGCGGGAATCTCCACGGTGATGTGCGGATGGGTGATCGGGCGGCCGTCTACCCCCAGTTCGATGTCTTCCACGCCGGTGATCTCTACGTTTCCGTCTCGGCCGCCTCGCGGCTGGTGGGTCGGCCACCGAAGCCTCCATGTGGCGCGGCTACCAGCAGTTCCTCACCCGGGAGCCGTACGTCCGACCGGTGGAACACAACGTGCCGCAGTGAACGGAATTCTCAGGGTCACCGGCGTCGGGTTGGGCTGGGGCGAGTGGTGATGCCATGGACAACGTGCTGTCGGGCCTGACCCGGTTGGCCTCCCGCCGCTGGCTCTGGCACGAAGTTGGAGACCTCTCCGACGCCAACGCCTTGACACAGAGAGGTGCCGTTCGCGAGACAGTCCCGCTGTAGGACGGACACGGCCACGGGCCGCTGGCCCTTCTAGTTCGCTCGCGACATACCAGCTAGATGTTCGCTTGATCCGGTTCTAGTAGTGCTTTGTTAGGTTGGGACGAGTTGGTGGCAGAGAGGGCAGAATCCGAGCCAGGTCGCGAGTAGGTACTGCAGTTCGCGGAGAACGGCGTACAGGCTCAGGTCTGCCCTGCTGCTTTTGGGTGTGTGGTC
>NZ_JBFAKM010000035.1:0-85914 GCF_040655695.1 Polymorphospora sp. NPDC050346
GGGAAGACCACGGTCAAGCGCAACCGGTTCGTCCAGCTCTCCGGCGGCACCCGCACGGTCAACCGGGCGCTGGAGGCCAGGGCCCGGGCCGTGGCTGGTCTGAAGGGGTACGTCACCAACCTCGCCGCCTGCCCCGACGGCACCCCCGTGACGGCCGAGTTCGTGATCGACGCCTACCACCGGCTGTTCCAGATCGAGAAGTCGTTCCGCATGTCCAAACACGACCTGCAAGCCCGACCGATCTACCACCACCAGCGCGAATCAATCGAAGCCCACCTCACGATCGTGTTCGCCGCCCTCGCGGCCAGCCGCTGGATCGAAGACCGGACCGGCTGGTCGATCAAGAAGTTCGTCCGCACCACCCGCCGCTACCGCACCATCGAGATCCAGGTCGGCACCCACACCATCACCGCCGCCGACCCCCTACCCGACGACCTCCGTGACGCCCTCGAAGCCATCACCCGAACCACCCGACGTGCGCACTAACGTGAGCCAAGTCGGGGCCAACACATCGACCGGCGCTGTGATGTGGAGATCACCGAACGGGGGGCATCATCCTCAGCCCGCTCAAAGCCACCCAACTCGCGGCCGAACATGCCGAGTCAGGACTCCGGCGATGCCGTCGCACTGCAACTCGACGTACAACGACGGCCCTCCAAGCCGCGATCCGCCACCCAGCGCCCAACTCCTGATCGTCAGACGACCACGAGGCCGCAGCAATTCTCGACCATCCTCGCCGTAACTCGCCGGCTTGTCGGCCTGGTCCGCCAGGCGCTCCAAGGGTGAGTTAGAAAAACAGTTCCCCACGTGATCGACGTTACGGCGCCGCTGAGCAACCTTCTTTGGTCGTGCGTGAGCACAGGTAATGTCACCTGCGGGGAGGTAATCTTTGTGGGCGAATCGACGTCTACCTGCTCCCCGATAGGCAGGTTAGTCCGGGAGTGGCGTGGGGCTAGAATCCCGTCGCCCTCTTTCCTGTGGCATTCAACGCGGTCCGCGCTTCTCTGAGGGCGTCAGACGTCAATCGATATCCGTGCTCACCCCGGTAGTCCAGCATCTTTTCGATGATCTTAAAAGTGCGCTGGCTGACATTCTTGCGAGCTAAAACGAGTAGGTCGGGTAGGGTCGCTTTTCCTATTTCTGCTCCGCTGGCGAGTTGCAGTAGGGTGAGTCCGAGTTGATAAAGGTCGACCTCGTGCGTCCAGTTTCCGAAGATGAACCCGGGAGGCAAGTAATGAGGGGTTGCGCTCACTGTATTAACCGGGGTGCCCGCAGCAATAGAGATGTTGAAGTCGATCAGTACTGGCCCTCGACCCTTGCTCAAGACTATGTTTGCCGGCTTGATGTCCCTGTGTACGACGCCGTGCTGTGCTTCGAAGATTGCTTGGGCGACATCGCCATCGAGTTCGTCGTGACGCTTGCGCATTTCGTCGACCTGTGCCGGACGCGGGTGCATTCTCTCCAAGGCGTTGAGGAGGGCGACTGTCCACTTGAGGAGGGTTGGCTCAGAGGGGCGAGTTGAGGCCTCGCAGTAGCTTCGCAAAGTAGGACCCTCGACATACTCCATTACCAAGTATGCGTCGCCATTGGTCAGGCTTCCTGCATCGATTATTTTAACGATGTTTGGATGATGGAGCGTCTGGAGGATATCCAATTCGCGCTGAACGCTACTCAGTTTTCCGTTTCGAACTACCTTAAGGGCGACTACTTCGTTCGTTTGGTCCTGTCGATGCGCTTTGTAGACTCTGGCGAATCCACCTGGAGCCCCTACAGTGTGCTCTATGACGTAGTCGCCGACCTCTTCTCCTGGCTGAAGGTCGGAGGATCCGCTATTTCTGAATGGGCGCTCTAGTGCACTTAACTGTCTCTGCAGGTAGGTCTGGAGTAAGTTGATGCACAACCGTGGAACAGTGTGCGGGTCTTTGCAGATTCCATAACCGACTAGGTGGGCGACGTCGGGAGGTGAGGATCTAGCCCATTCTGCGAACTCGTTGACCTTGCCTTCTGCCAGCAACGTTAGCAAGTAGTACTCATCTGGGTACTCGTCGCGTAGGGTCGATACGAGTTGATCCAAGAGTGACGACCGCTCGATGAGGAGGTCTTGTGCGAGCAGTCTTACGTCGCCTTCAACGATGCGAGTCGCATTGCGCCGGTTGGGTTCCCGGCCGTGGGCGCTTGATCCAAGCGCGCGCAATAGTGCCGGATGGCCACCGGTTTGCGAATAGCTGGCCGAGAGCGAATGTGTCTCCCATTCAAGACCAATTCGCTTTCCGATGGTGACAAGGAGGTCAGCCGCTTCGTCTAGGTCCAGTGGACTTAGGTATTCGCGGGTGAAGTAGTTGTATACGGGGTTGTCCTCCGCGCCGATCTTTGCATCCTCGACGCACTTGGGGTTGGTTCCAGAAATGATATAGGAAAGTCGCCCCGGAAACTGTTGATCAAGTCCGCGCAAGAGTCGCCACAGTTGAACGAAGTTCCGCTGGGCCTCCGGTGAGGGGTTCGGTGGCAGGATTCGCTCGATCTCATCAAGGAAGACGACAATCTTCCTGTGGCGTTCTCTCAGGAGTAATTGAATGTCGTGGTCGTATAGTTCTGTTACGAGTTTCGGATCTGGAATGTCGAGGAAGAGGCGATACTGGCCGAATAAGCGGAGGCTTTTGACGTCTCGTACTCGTCTATGAGAATCGAAGATTGCCTGTCCTACCGACCAAAGGATATAGGAGGTGTCTGGTCTAATTGCGGCCGCTCTTTGTAGATCAATTTGCGCAACAAAGCATCTGCCGTCTTCGCGGACGAGCTGGGCAAGCCTGTTTACTAGTGATGTCTTGCCGATCTTTCTTAGGCCAAAGATTCCCTGGTGTCCAGATCCTGTTACGATCTCCTGGCGGAGGCGCTCGAGTAGTCGGCGGCGGCCAAAGAAATCCTGTGATTTAGTGACGGCTCCAGGTAGGTTGTATAGGTCACGTGCATATGCTTGCGACTGAAGTAGGACCCGAAAGTCTGTGTCTCCGTGCGGCTTGCAAGACCGGATTCGATCTAGGCTGAAGCCGACGAATAGTGTTCCGCTCTCGTCGCTGTACTCACGGACTCGATCGCCAGTTCGTCGATCCTCGGTCATTATGATGCTGATCGACCTGCTGAGTCGAACGCCCGTAGATCGGATTATGTCCGCGGCCTTGTCAATCTCACTCGCCTGGAGTCTGTCGTACTCGGCGACCAGTACAAGTATTTCTCTGGTTTCCCCTAGGGCTGCCTGGAGGACTTCGGATGGCTTGACAAACAAGCTCCAGACTCGAGGATTATCTGTCGTCTTGGTGTACTCAATCGAAAGGCCGCCAGCCTGGAGTGCCGCAGCGACATCACGTTTGATTCGACTTCCCTCGATGAATCGCTCAAGTGCGCCGGGTGGCAGTGGGGGCATAGTGCGCCATGTTAGCGGTTCGAGCGCCGACTGTAATCCCCTGATCAACTGACCGTCACAGGAGTTTGTCCAACGAAGGTTCCCCTATGTGGCGACGAACAGGCAGTGATCTGCCACGAATCAGGTAGGCGCTGCCCTCCGATGAAGGGGTTGTGCAGTCCGGCGACGCCGCGCCTTTGCGTTGCTGGGGCTGTCGTCTATCGAGCGGTTGGAGTCGCCTCAGCTGGATAAACGTTCGTCCGGCGATCTTGTCCGCCGGGCCATGGTCGATCGGCGGGCGCCGCCGCTGGTGAGGCGCTTGCATTCGTTCCGGTCTGTCGTGAGCGGGTTGCGGGGGTGAGTGAGCCTCACGGGAGGCCACCATGAAGGATCTTCTTCCAGCCGATTGGGCGCCGCCGCGCAGCCGCCTGCGCGTGTCCTGTCCTCGGCCGTCGCTGGTTCGGCTGCTACGCCGCCCGCTCGCCTCGCCCATCGCCCGAGCCCCTTCCGTCCCTGGCCGCGTAGGTCGTGGTCGCGGTGGGTGCTGACCTTCTCTTTCCAGCCGTCCCCGAACGGGGACGACGCGTCCGTTGACAGTTCCACAGTGGATGGCGCCCGTCGGGCGCCCCGTTCTGGTGCCGCCATAGGGGTGGCACCGGTCGCATCTTCTCGTTGAAGGAGTTCCGTTGTTCTCCCAGGTGTTTCCTGCCGCTGCCGGCTTCGGTGGCGGTGACAGATTCCTGCTTGGCCGTCGTTCGGGGGTCAGGCTTGACGTCAGGGTTGATGTCAGTCTTGGGCCGGACCCCCGGACTGACCCCCTGTTCCTTCTCACAATGCAGGTCGACGCGGTTGTCAGCGCCTCCGGCTGGTCCTGCGACAGACCCTGCTGGTCTCGGGTCTCTCCCCCTGGGGAGCCCCACAGGCGTCGGCTGGGGGTGGTGGCCCGTGGATGATCCGATCCTGCGGGTGCAGTCCCAGGTGACCGCCCGCGATCGGGTGTTGCTGGGCTGGTTGTACGACCACGGGGTGCTGACCTCGTTCCAGCTCGCCCACGCCCTGTTCCCGTCGCTGGACTTCTGCCAGCGCCGGCTGCGCAAGCTGCACGGGTTGGGACTCGTGGCCCGGTTCCGGCCGCAGCGTCCCGACGGCGGCTCGTACCCGTACCACTATGTCCTGGACCAGCGCGGTGCCGAGGTCGTCGCCGCGTACCGGGACGAGCGTCCGCCGAGGCGGGACCACGCCCGGGCGCAGCGGCGGCGGTGGACGTCGAGCCGTAGCCTCGCGCACCGGCTCGGGGTGAACGGGTTCTTCACCGACCTGGCCGGCTACGCCCGCACCCACCCTGGCGCGGAGCTGGTGGAGTGGTTGCCGGAGGCGACGTGCCTGCGCCCTGGTGCGTTCGCCGGCCCGGATGATCCGGTGTTGGTGCGGGCGTATCAGCCGCGGGTCCGTCCGGACGGTTTCGGCCGCTGGGTCGAGGACGGTGTCGTGGTGCCGTTCTTCGTCGAGTACGACACCGGTGGCGAGCCGCTGTCGGTGCTGGTCAACAAGCTGGCCGGGTACCGGGAGCTGTTCGACACGCTCAGGCGGATGTGGCCGGTGCTGTTCTGGCTGCACTCGGCCGCCCGGGAACGGAACCTGCGCCGCCTGCTGGCCGAGGCGCCGCTGCTGCCGGTCGCTACCGGTGCCCGCGACCACGCGACCTCAGCGGGACTGTGCCCGGCTGGGGCCGTCTGGGCGGCGCCTGGCGATGTGGGGGAGCGGCGGCGGCTGGTCGACCTGGCCGGCTATGTCGCCGACTTCCGCAACCACCCGGAGGAGCCGGCATGAACCGCGCGTTTCGGTGCCGCACCACGAGTCTGTTCCGCTGGCACCGGTCTGTCAGTGCCTCGCGGGTGGCGGCTGACAGATCGGTGAGAGGACCGGATCGCCCTGTCAGTGATAGGGGAGAGGTATCGTCCGCGCTTCCCGTCGTCCGGTCCACGGCCCGGTCCCGGACCGCTCCCGTAGCGGTCCGGGACCGGGACACGGGGACCGGCCGCCAGATGCGGGACCGGTCCGCTTCCGACCGGCGCGTGCCGGTCCTGCTTCGGTCCGGGGAGGTGGTCCGCCACGGCCGCCTCGACATCTGACGCCCGGGACGCCGGTCGGCGGTCCAGCCGGATCGAGGGCACGGTCCAGATCGTGATCATGCTCGCGATCGGTGGGGCGGCCGGCGCGGCGTCGTTTACCCACGTACGTGACGTCGCTGCCGCTCACGGCCAGCCGGGCTGGTTGGCCTGGGCGGACGCGATCGTCCTGGAGCTGATGTCCATCGCCTCCGGGCTGGAGCTTCGCCGCCGTAAACGGGCCGGTAAGTCGACGCTTTTCCCGGCGACGGTGCTGGCCTGTGCGGTCACGCTGTCCCTGGCCGCGCAGGTGGTCGAGGCGGAGCCGTCACCGATCGGCTGGATCGCCGCCGCCGTACCCGCGCTCGGCTTCCTCGTCATGGTCAAGATCGCCCTCGGCTATGCCGACACAGCATCCGCCACCAAACCGACCGGTCCCGTCCGATCAGACGCACATGCCGGAGACCTGCCCACCACCGATACCGCTCCACCGGACGGCCGGGACCTGTTTGCGACACCGGTCCCGGACCGAACCGTCGCCGAGCGGACGGTCCACCAGCCGGGTCGGGACCGCCGTCCCCGCGGACCGGACCACCGCAAGACCAGCGGACCACAGCATCAACGCCGACCCGTACGACGTGGACCGTCCCACGGCGGTCCGGCCAGCCTCGACGAGTTACTTGCCGCCGCACGACGTACCCGCGAACGACTCGCTGCCGGGGGCCGGCCGTTGACCCGCGCTGCCCTGGCCGAAGCCCTGCGCACGGCGGGGTTCCCGGTGTCGAACACCAGGGCATCGCACCTGCTGAAGATCCTCAAAACCGAGCAGCCGCCGGCATCTGCGGCACCCGTGCCGGACCGTTCCGGTCCGGCGGCCGGCATCGCGCCGGCCCCGCTCACCGACCCGTCCGTACGACATCCAGCCGTTCCACATCCAGGAGACGCCACACCATGAGCGCCAACCCGATTCCAACCGACCACACCAACCCGACCACTCCACGCCGGCCATCCGGCGGGGTGTGGACCGCCGAGCGGATTCGCGTGCTCGGCGCGACCACCGACCTGCCGACCGCCGCGGCCGTCCTCGGGATCAGCCGGTCCCAGGCGTACCGGCTGGTCGCCACCGACAGCTTCCCCACATCCGTCATCCGCGCCGGCAGCCGGATCATCGTCCCGGTCGCCGGCCTGCTCCGCCTCCTCCTACTCGACAACCCCGACCCCGACGGCCAGCGACTTGATCCGGTTGCCGAGACGAGCGTGGATGCAACGGACACGCCACCAGCGGACTACCGCCACCACCGCTGGTGGCACCACGCCGAGCACCCGGGAGACGATGAGTGAAGGGCACCACCTTCAAACGCTGCGGCTGCCGTGACACCACCGGCCGGCGACTGGGGCAATCCTGCCCCCAGCTCCGGCGGGCCGGCGGAGCCTGGTCCCGCAACCACGGCAACTGGCACTGGCAGATCGAAATCCCCGCCCGCGCCGACGGCACCCGCCGCCCCCTACGTCAAGGCCCCCACCAAAGCCAAGCCGACGCCGAAGCCGTCCTCGACCGCATCCGGGCCGCGCTCACCGTCCCCGACCCCACCGACACCCACGCCACCACCAAAACCGGCGACCTCATCGAAACCGCCGTCAAGACCGGCGCACCCATCCCCACTCCCGACCAGATCCGCCGCGCCCTTCACCTCGACATCACCCCCACCGAACTACCCACCATGGAGACCTACCTGCACAGCTGGCTCGCCGGGCGCAAGGGCATCAAGCAAGGCACCGTACGCACCTACGAAGCCCACATCCGCCTCTACCTGATCCCGTACCTCGGCCACCTCCGCATCGACCGACTCCGCCCCGGCCACATCGACGCCATGTACGACGCCATCGACGAACGCAACACCACCATCGACACCCTGCGCGCCAGCCCCGACCCCGCCAAACGCGACAAGGTCAAAGGCCAACGCACCGTCGTACCCGCCACCATGCACCGCATCCGCGCCACCCTGCGCAAAGCCCTCAACGACGCCATCCGCCGCCACCGACTCATCGACATCAACCCCGCCACCATGATCGAACTACCACGGGCCCGAGCCCCCAAGCCCACCATCTGGACCGACCAACGCATAAAGACCTGGCGCGACACCGGCAAAACCCCCAGCCGCGTCATGATCTGGACCCCCGAACACACCGGCCGATTCCTTGACCACACCCACGACGCCGGCGACCGCCTCTACGCCCTCTACCACCTCGTCACCTTCACCGGCCTACGCCGCGGCGAAGCCTGCGGCCTGCACTGGGACGACCTCGACCTCGACAACCGCACCCTCACCGTCCGCTGGCAACTCGTCCAACACGGCTGGGCCACCGCCATCGACACACCCAAAACCGCCGACAGCGAAGGAGCCGTAGCCCTCGACGTCGAGACCATCGCCGTTCTACGCGCCCACCGGACCCGCCAACACCGCGAACGCCTCGCCGCCGGCGAGACCTGGACCAAGTCGGGCCTGGTCTTCACCACCCCGACCGGCAACCCACTACACCCCGCCGACATCACCGACCACTTCCACCACCTCGCCGCCCAAGCCGGCCTACCACCCATCCGGCTTCACGACCTCAGGCATGGCGCCGCCACCATGGGCCTTGCCGCCGGAGTCCAGATGAAAGTCATCTCCAACCGGCTGCGCCACTCCAGCCCACACTTCACCGCCAAGTACTACGGCGACGTCCTACCCGAACTATCACACGCCGCCGCCGAAGCAACCGCCGCCGTGGTACCGCGCCAGCGCAACACGACAAGGCCGGCGTAATCTCCACACGTCGTCCAACCATCCTTAACAGTGTTAGGGCCGTAGGCAACCCCACCCCTATCAGAAGTAACCGCAACGCCCATACCTGACATGAAGATCGGCCCTTTAGTCACGCAAGTCATTGAGAGAATCCGCCTCTGCCGCTGACTGTCTCTATTCGCGTAGTGGGTCTGCTGCACCAGTAGACACCTGAGTACTGCCCAAGCCACTACCGCCGCCGTGCAGACGACAATAGTCGCTACCCCGGTTGCGTCCGTCAAATTTGAGAGCATCATGCACCTCCGGCCAGTCAGGTCGCGTGACGACATCTGCCATCCGCCGCTGCCCCATACAGATTCCCCTGCGGTTCCACGGAAGTGGCTGCTAAGCATGCAGTGCGGAATAGAGACGCAAAAGAGTGGCCGGCTTTTCAGTGCCTGCGGTCCGGGTTTGGGCCTACCAAGGATAGTGGCTCACTCGTGCGGTGAGCCTCATGGGGCGGCGTTATCGGCTGCGTCGGCTAACGCATTGAAATCTTGCTTGTACTCCTCAATCAATCTGAATCGCGACTGTGCGTCTTCCTCAAAGAGTATGCGAACGAACCGCTCCTGCGTCACCGATGCATACATGCCCCGGTTCCACTTACTCCAAGACGATTGAAGCTTTCTAATGTAGGATAGTAATTGTTCGCCGCGGATCGTGAGGCGGCCCAGGAACTTGCCTGTCATGCGCCACCGTTCCGCCGCCTCATCAAACCATTCATAGTTAAAGACGACGATGTTGTGGGCTATGAGGAATTCGATGTAGTCGTCAATAAAGCTGTGGTCGCCACTTTCTACATCCGGATATCCCGTCTTGTGAGCAAGGATCCCACAGTATAGATCCATGCCGAAATAGAGGGCTCGCCCAGTTTCGGTGAGGCCGTTAACGAACAAATCAAAGTACGATATTTGTGAGCGAATGCCCGACGATTTTGAAAGCATTTCCTCGCAGATGCCGCGAGGAGGCAGTGGTTCGGTCGGTAGCGGGCCGCCCGAACGGAACAATTCGAGGAAATTGTCTGGCGTGAGGACGGGACTTAGGGGAAGTTTGACGGGGCTCGCCCGGTTGAGCCTGATTGCCTTGCGTACGTCGATCCAGTGCATTGAGCCGATGGTAGGGGCGTAGATCGCCAGGATTACAGGGAGTGGATAGCTAGACCAATACTCGCGGTGTTTGTCGGATGGGGAGTATGTTATTCGACCGTTCGTTACGTTTGTGTATGATGAGCCGCTCTTAATCTGTACCGCGATGTTTCGCCCAGTGGCGGCGCCCGCTGGAGTGACGTACTCGACATGTCCATCCACGCCAACGTCATGCATGGGCGTCTCGCGCCACAGGCAGCGGGCCCGGTTCGCAAGTGTTGCGAAGGTATTCACGCCTTCGCGTTCCACGAAGGTGCTGTCCGATACCATCGGCGCCAAATTAGCCCTCAGAACCTCAGACAACAGCCACCTTCCGGCATCTAAGCGTTCAATTTTTGGATGGTTGCAAGCGCAGTACCCCGGCAACGGCCGGCTCTTCGCTCGCTATCGTGCGTGCGACATCAATCTCACCAATTGGTCAATCTGCACTCAGCTCTGCAAATGCTGTGTCCACCATTGGAAATCAGGATCGGAGCGCGCGGGAGCGAAGTACGTTTCAGTGCGAATGTGATCTAGCAGAGCTCGGATCATCGGATTCGGCATCGAGCAAGAATCGGTGTACCGTCGAAGAATTTCCAGGCTTCGCAATGGCGAATATATCCCGTTCTCAGAGCAGACACGCCGCGCTCTTCGATCATCGATGGCAAGCTGTATACCGCGATTCGCTGCCACTGCGACGGTTGCGGCGGATGCATCGTCTAGAAGCGCGGCGAGCGTTACATAACTGTCGGACTCGTGTGGTAGGAGATCCGTAATCTCAAAGACTCGCTGACCGCCAAACGCATCGATCGTTTTCGGAAACGAGTTCTCGATCAAGGCCTTCCGTACCTCCGGTACCAATGCCGCAGCCTCGCGGACCATCAAGAAAGTCGTGCCTAGCCTGTCGGCAATCTCAGCCAGTCTCTTCGAGGCAGTCAAATTGATCGCAACGCAAGGGCCGAGGAGCAACTTCTGTCGAGGCACGTTTCACTCCGACGTCTCGGATAGGTCGACGAACTGGAACGCACCGTCTTCAGAAATGTCACGCGTCTCAGTCAACTCCTGATAGATCCTGCGAGCTTCGATTATGCTTGCGTCCAGATACTGAGCAAGTTCGGGTTCGGTTATCTTGCCATCCAAATACAGTTGGACAGCAAGGTTGCGATAATGAAGTGGAAGGTAATGGCCGCCCTCGTCGTGTGGCCGAAGGCCGAGCCGAGTTGCCGCCAGTCGTGGCTGGAATCTATTGTCGTGGAGTTTGTCCCACGTTCCAGCTTTTACGAGGCCAAGGTCCTCCAGTCGGATGGTCAGGGCCTGAACTGAGACCTGGTAAGAATGAGCTAGTTGCACCAGTGTCGCGGGTGTGACGTTACCTCCTTGCCCGCGCTTAAGTTCGTGAAAGCGGCGTGTTAGTCCGTTCCTGGGCATCAGGAAATTCGCCGCAAAGGCATCCGCGTACCGCTCGGACTCCTGCATCTTGGTCCGAGCGTCAAGCGTGGTCACCTCGGCCCGCGTCCTAGAGACAAGAAAGTGCGCATATTCGTGTGCCATGGTCCACCGGCGTCGTTCAATAGGATGATCTGCGTTCGCCGCGACACAACCGCCGAGATTCTCGACAAAGACGAAGAAGCCGGCTACCTTGGACGGGAGTGGAACTATGAATACTCTTAGGCCGACCTCCATTTCGAGGATCTCCCGAAGCTGAATAACAGGTCCGTCTCCAATGCCCAGCCGATTCCGTTCCTCCATTGCAAAATCCTCACCTGCCTGTGCAGGGGCGAGGTGGTCAATCGTCTTGATGGAAGGATAGCGACCAGGAGGCTGTGCGCGTGCTCGCCTCAGAAGGTCCAGATAGTTGTCGGCTAGCGCCTCGATCTTCTCGATTTCAGCATTCACATTACCGGCGCTTGGCGAGGATCCTGCCGCGAGCCTGAATCTAGTACCGATAGCAGTTGGTGGCGCGGCTGGACGCAGGAGTGCACTGACTTGCACACCGTAGATATGCGCCAAGCGGATCAGTTCCGACGGTTGAACCTCTCTGGCGCCCTTTTCCATCGCGATCAGGAGGGGGCGACTGACTCCGAGTTCGGCCGCAGCTTGCGCCTGGGTCAGATTTGCAGACTCCCTCGCTGCGCGTAGCCTCATCGCCAATGAATCTGGGCCTACTTCGGACTGGAGGCTCTGTGTAGTCATCTCAGGTCATTCCTCTGCGTTGCCACGTCGTCACATCTACCCCAAGTGCGTCACCAGCGACACGCCATTCTTGCACATACCGATCGTAGAGCCTCACGAGGTCGTTAGGGTCCAAAATGTGCGACGCTTTAAGTAGGCTTGGAAACTGTGATACCAAGGCGCGCCATGGATGCGCTTGCGCTAGGCACTGTTCAAGCAGCGAGACTTGCCAAAGCATGGCGGAAAGGCCTGGATCTTTCGATTTCGTCTGCCTTCTATATCGTGACGAGTCGTCTAGATATCCCCGGCCAGCACTTTGTAGTGACTGGCGTCGCAATAAGCACGAAGTGCATGAGCCGCATTCATAAGAGGATCGTGCAGAGAAGCCCGAGTCGCAGGAAATTGAGGCAGCAAGCGCAGGATCAGCGGACTGTGGCACCATCCCAATGAGGTCGCCCTTCGTGGTCCCCAAGTATGGAGCCTGGATAGTAAATCCGCCGCTTGCGACCTTCGAGGCGATCTCGGACATTTGCAGCAGCGTCAAAGGATGCATGGATCTGGTCGCCTGAGAACCGAATTGCGATTTAAGGTATGGAATATTGAGCGCGCCAACGCCGTTTTCATACACTCGCAAAACGTTCGAATCTATCGCCCACGATGTCGCAATTCCTACGCTCAGAAACAGGAATCCGCGTGTCCGTTGGCTTGATTCTCGTTTGCCATACTTGCGGCCTCCGGCAAGTTGAATGCGATACGTTAAAGGGTCAATCGAATGGCTGCTGCTCGCTTTTAGTGCGGCAAGTACGTCATTTTGGGCGCGCCGCATTCGGGAGTTGGTGTAAATGCTGATGGGAGCCACATTTTCCTGAGCTGAGTCAATTGCTAGACCGCAGCACGAATCTAGCCCTCCGGAGAACAAGGCTGGTGTTGCGTTCTGAGGGATTGTTTCGAACAGGGCGTGCTGACCGTCGTAAAGAGGTCCGTCTTCGCGGTCCCGGGAGGCAAACTCCACATCCCATTCGTCATCAGTCAGCCAGTTCAGCGTCTTCATTACCAAATCAGCATGCGTTTGCCAAGTGCTCAAGCATCTAACGGGAACTCGCACCCAAATTTTTCTGCCCCAACCTACGGTTACCCCGCTTTGGGCCGCGTTCGGTCGTGGTGCGTGCTGATCAACCGCAAACACGATGCTTGCCAGTTCCACAAGATCCGCCGCCTCGGGCGGAAGTTGTCGGGCCAGTCTGCGAATAACCTGACTGCCTGCGAGTGTGATGTGGTACCCGAAGCAAATGCTTCTGATGTTCGAGTCGTCTTCTGTGCGAAATTCTGCGATTCTGCTTTCGGCCCGAGCGCTCACAGATCCTCCAGCGTGGTGTTGAGTAGCTCGTCATGTGAGCGCCTTGGCGTGATTCGATTAGGTGCGCGAAGATGTTCTGCGGTAGGACGCTTGAGCAGGCTCCTTGCCAACTTCTCCAGTTGGCGACCTTCCATGATTTGGTTAACGACGCTATGGAACTCCATCGGCTTGTATTCGCCTTGGTTCACAAGTTTTGGCACCATCCGGTCAAAGCCTGCGTAATGCGCAAATTCGATGAGCAGTCTCTTTGTTAGCAGTAGTGCTGCCTTTTCGCTCGACACCAACGCCAGTTGCGACTGCATGGTGGCTGCCAGAACCTGTGCCGCCTCCTCGGCTAGGCGCGTTGGGACATGCGGAGGGCTCGCGCTCAATCTCGATAGATCAGAGGCGTTCCAGCTGCCGGTTCGTGCCGATTCCTGCATTCCGTCTGCAATCGTGCGTAGGTCTGGAACGCCGCCACTTGCCTTGAGTGAAGAGGCAAGAGCCCCCATTGTCCGCTGTTCGAGCTCCTCTAGGCCCGCGCGTTCGCGGAGTCCACGTAGGACTTTGCCCCATCCGGCGGTGAGGCGAAGGCCGAAGCGATCGTCGTCTGGCATGATCCCTGCCCTCTGACAATGTCAACACCTCCACGGTACGCAGTGCGGCGCCGATGTCAAGATGTCAAGTGGCTAAGGGTGACGATGTCTGTCCGTTGTGTATCCCTCGGTCCATGTTGGTCGGATTGTGCTTCGGCCCTAGGGGGCACTGCGATCACCGAGGCCGCCTGTGGGCGGGCGATAAGTCTGATCTGTCTGGTGTGGTTGCCAAAGTTGAAGCTGGTTGAGGGGGCTCTCGTCGTCCCGCCAGACAGTAGGTAGTCCTCGATGCCCGCGATTGTCCCGGCGCTCAAGCCTGGTGACCATGCCTCGACTGCTGCATGCTGTTTACATAGGTAGCAATGCTTGGTGGACGGAGGGGCGATATGGCGCAACTGCGGCTCGCATCCACCTTCGCTGCGCAGCACTCGGGGCTGCCTGGCGGGCTTGTCGGCGTCGTATGCGCCTTACTTGCGATCGGCCCCGTCACCCGCGCGCCGGTCGACCCTGCGTGGCCGCTGCACCGCGCCCTGCTGGAGCTGCGCGAAAGGGCTCTTGCCGCCGGGTTGGCCGACCCTCTCTACGGGGCGGCCACCCGGCCGGATCCGCACTTCGGCGTCCGCGTCGTCGGAACGGAGCGGGCCCTGCGATCACTTAGAGCCCAGGGCGTGGTCGTGGCGACGGGATCCGGGGCTTCAGCAGGCTGGGAACTGACTGCTGAAGCCGCGATGACTGCCCGGAGCGACTTCCTGCGTCAGTGTCCAGCTGACCCGGACCTGCTGCTCTGGGCTGCTCACCGTTGGAACGCGTCACTATCCGCTGTCGAAAAGGCTCGGTCCAAGGGGGCCCGGTCATCGGGATCCGATACGGAGTCAGGTGATAGTCGTCGCCAGGCGGTGCCCGCTCGCTTGCGATAGAGGACGCTAACGCGGATTCGGCCACGGTTTGGTCCAGCGGACAATGGCACAGCCTCGACGCGGTAGGAACGGACTTTGCCGTCGCGGCCCGGCAACCCAGTGCCCTCCCATTCGGCAGGCGCACCGTCGCGGGGCCCCGATGGTCTCCAGTCGATGGTCCTGCATTCTTGTAGCCGGCGAAGCGCGTCGATCGCGGATGCCGGCGGGACGACGGGGTCTGTGACATCAATGACTTGACCGCTCGGCGGACCTGCCGGTTTACGTGCGGTGGAAACTCAGCGAGACGGTCCGAGAATGCCCGTCGGCCACGGCCCAGAGACTCCTCCATCTGTAGCGGGTCCATCTGTTCATAAGGGAGCGGCCCCTTGAGCATTTCCAGGAGGGTAACGCCGAGGCTGTAAAGGTCCGACCGTGCATCCAGCACACCCGTCCTGTACTCCGGTGGTCGGTAGAGCAGGGTCCCACCGTGCGCGTTACAGGTTCGGCCGCCGTCTGATAGGGGAGAAGCGGACCCGAGGTCACCGAGGTACGCCGTCTTGCGGTCCTGGTCGAGCAGGACATTCCCTGGCTTGACGTCCCGGTGTAGGAACCCGTGCCCGAGGTGGAGATGATCGAGCGCGTCAAGAACCTGCCCCGCGAGCAGCAGTGCCCCGCGGACCCCGAACCGGTGGCCGTCCTGGAGGGCGCCGTGAACGCTCCCGCCGGATAGGTAGTCCATAACTAGCGTCAGGCCGTGGTCGATGTCTGGGTCCGGCTGAGCGTCACGAATTCTGACGATGTGATCGTGCTGAACCCGGTCAAGCAGTCTCGGCTCCCGATAGGCGACAGCGTCCTCGAGACCGAGTAGGTCGATGGTCTTTTGCACGAGCATCCGCTGCAGAGGCTCGTGCCAGACGAGCCGAACTTCGCCGACCGCGCCTCCGGGCAGAGTCTGAAGGAATGAGTAGGACGGCTGATTGAGGCGGTCGCCACGGATCACGTCAGGCCCCTGCCTCCACGGCAACGGCGGCGAGCGCGGCCAAGCCGCGGCCGTCGCTTCAGTACTTGCCACTCCGGGCGACGCTGCCCACGCCGAGCTTCGCTAGCCCACCGCTCCCAGTCAGCCCGAGTGCGCCCTTTACTGCCTGGTGCGATACGTACCGGCATGGAACATCCGCCTTCGCGCACTCCAGCCGCAGCAGCGTCTCCATTGCCAGGCGGTTTGTCCAGCCGGTGTGTGTATCCGTGTGATTCGACACGGCACGTAGGATTACCACCTGGGACACCTCAGCGTCGCGAAGTGCACGGGCGGCGTCCTTTCCGAACTCAACTAGCCGCTCCGCGTCGGACAGGCCGTCGCGGAAAGCCAGCCGCTCTGGCCTGCCTTCGACAACAGCCGCTCCGTCGGCGACGACAAGGTATGTGTACGACGACGTGCAGGCGACTCCGAGTGTAGTCATGGTCCTCCTCGCCTCTGCCTTACTAAGATCAGCCGGGACTCGCTCCCGTCCTACCTGTCGCGGCCCGACTGGCACTGGGCCTCAAGCGCACGCTGGCGGCCGGCGCAGTAGCCCGGTCGCGTAGTTGCCCGATTGGTCCAACGTGTGGCCGGCGGACATGCAGCACTGCCGTCAGCAGGGCTCCGACCGACAAGCGGCAAGTTACCGGACTACGACGGCATTGAGAAGATGCCACTGTGGACGCCTGCATTGTAGCGGCCAGTGGTGGACGGAACCTCCATCATCGGCTCGCTCTCCTGCTTACAGTCGGGATTGTGTCAGGCCTACCGTGTGGAGGTCGATGAGGTACGAGGAGCGGGAGGTGTAGGTGTCCCTGCTCGATTCCATCCGAACGGGCTTGCGGGTGATAACTGCTGGTATCGGCCGTGCCGGTCAGGAGATCGTCTCTGCTGATCATGGCGCGCAGCAGGTCGCGTTGCATGCGGCGGCGTCAGGTTTCGTGGGGATTGCGCAAAGCACGGCCAGAGTTCGCCAGGTGATCGGGCAGGTCCAGGCGGGGATCGGGAGCCTGGCTGTCCTGGCGGGTGAGGCCACCACGGTCTTGTCTGCCGTCCCGCGACAGTCGACCCCGCAAGAAGCCGTCGCGATGCTCGCCCCAGTGATGGAGAAGCTCAACGGTATCCATGACGGGGTCGGTGGTTGTATCGGGCAGGTCGACCAGGCCAAGCAGGTTACTGCGGCGGTCCTGCACGGTGGCGATCCTGGGCCTCTGCTGGCCAGGCTGGATGCCCTTCTTCAGATCCTGGCCGGGGTTGGTCAGCACGTCAACGCTGCCAGGGAGCAGGTCGTGGCGGCGATTAGCGAGGCGAGAAGGGCCGGTAGTTCGGGAAACCGACTTCGGGTGGCGGGCAGAGGATCGTCCCGCCACCCGTGACAGCACCGGTTCGGATACCACCGAACCGTTCCGCGATCGAAGAAATCCGTCGGTACGTTGGGCGAGATGTGGCCGCGGGGCGGTTGTACGACGTGGACGGGCGACCGTTGACGCCGGTCGTCGGGCCCGGCGACACCGGCGCGGCCGAAGATCTTGCCGAGCCGCGCCGGTCGATGCGGTTCGTTCACCACGTGGAGTCGAATGCGACCGCGTACATGCGCCGGCACGGCGTGCGCTCGGCAGTCCTCTACATGAACATGCGACCTTGCCAAGGGGAGGACGGCTGCACCGAGAACCTCAAGGCGACGCTGCCGGTAGGTTACCGGGTGACCGTCTACCAGGTGTACGCCAACGGGTCTGTGCGGCTGTGGGACTTCAAAGGGACCGGGGAAGGGCTGACCGATGATCGACGCTGACGACCGCCAAGTGCAGGCCGACCCCGCAACCCTGGCCGCACTCAACGAGCGGGTGCACGATCTCGACACGCCCGAACTGACCGCCTACGCCACGTCACTCGGCGTCCGGCCGCCCGACGACCGCCCTGGCTGGTACATCGTGCTGGAGTATGCCCCCGACCTGACCGAGCGCGGTCTGTTCTGGGTCGGCCCTGACGACGAATGACCCATGCGATGTCCGGATAGGCGGCGACACGGAAAACGGTTGCTGGTCCGCGTTTGTTCCCCGTTTCATTCGGTCGCTGGGAGGGCACTGGTGGGTGCTCCCCGGGTGCTCGGGCGCCGTGGACGGGTCGTACTTGTGTGGACCGGGCGGGACGCCGTCTCGAAGAACTGGGGGATTGGCAGCGAACAAATGGACTCCTACGACCCGGTTGGACCCGTTGAGTCGATCACGACCGCGCTCTTAATCTGCGGGGACTGCCTGGACGGGGTGGGACGTGTGGGAGTGGGACTGACCTTGGGATTCTGTGTGAAGCGTGGCGTCGTAGCTGCCGGTCCAGGTGGGCTTCCTGAGACTGCTTGCGTGAAGTCCGCTGGTCGACGCCTGCTCCGCCCAGTCGGCTCTTTTCCAGCGCGCTGGAGCAGGTCCTGGCCCTTTGGGTACGCCAACGGCTCGCCGCGCTGCTGGCCGCCACTGATCGGGCAGAGGGCCTGGGCAGTCTGGACGCCCGCGTGCGGCGCGCGGTCGTGGTGGCCCGGCAATACCGGTCGCGGCACGAACTGTTCGCCGACCGCCACTGGCAGGGGCGACCACCGGCGCCGGGGTGGTGCCTCGACGGCACGCTCGCCGTCCGCTCGCTGTTCGACGGCTACGCCACAACTGGGGTGCCGTCCGATCAGTGGCCCGACTTGGCTCACGGTCTGCTGATTCTGCGGTCTGCGGGGCTGTGACCTGGGGAGATTGGTCGCCAACATATGGACTCCCGCGGCCCGGTTTGACCCGTTGAGTCGATCGTGACGAGCTACCGCCGGCGATCAGCCGGCGTGGCGTACCTCGGCCTGCCAGATGTCGGCCCACGGCCGGCGCAGCCCGACGCAGAGCCAGATCGGGCCACCGTTCTCGTCGTTGTCGACATCGACCCGCTGGTCGACACGGCCGGCCAGGCTGACGGTGGTGAACCACTCCCGCAACTGGTCGGGACGGTTCCAGCCGACGGCGATCACCACGTCGGCGTCGGCCGGAGGGCGGCCGAAGTCGGCCATGCTGTTGTGTCCGGAGTACGCCGGTGGCAGGCCCCGCGTCGGGCCGTAGCGGGCGACGGCGCCGGCCTCGCCGTAGTTGGCGGTGAGGATCACCGCGCGCTGTCGCTGCTCGGCGGGGAGCGCTTGGTGCACGGTGGCGAGGGAGTCGGCGAACGCGGGCCAGCCGATCGTCTCGCCGGCGTCGTAGTTCACGTCGACCACGAAGCCGGGCAGGCGGTCGGCGGGCAGGGTGGGCAGCAGCAGCACCCCGTTCGGGGCGACGAACAGCAGCGCGCCGGCCACCAGCAGCGTACGACGCAGCACGCTGGCGCGGCGGGTGGCCCAGGCGGCGGTGACTATTGCGCCGGCGGCGGTGAGCACCAGCAGCAGCGGGGCGTCGTAGTAGCCCTTGCCGCCGGCGAGCAGCACCACGGCGACGACCACCAGCCAGGCCCAGGCCAGCGCCCGGTAGGCCCGCCACTGGGGGCGTCGCAGCAGCGCCACCAGGCCGGCGATCCAGATGGGCACGGCGTAGGGGCTGATGATGACGAACTGCAGGGCCAGTGCGTCGAGCCGCCCGCTGTAGGAGCTGTCGCCGCCGGAGATGGACGCGGCCACGGACAACTGCGGGAAGCCGTGCGTGGCCTGCCAGACCAGACTGGGCGCGGCGAGCAGCAGGGCGACGCCGAAGCCGGCGAGCACCCACCGGTCGCGCAGCAGCCGGCGGGGTCCGGCGATCGCCACCCCCGCGAGCAGGCCGACGCCCAGCAGCGCGGGCAGCAGCTTGTTGAGCATGCCGGCGCCGAGCACGAGCCCGATACCGAGCGCCCAGCGGGTGTCGCCGGTACGCAGCAGCCGGGCCGCGCACAGCGCCGCGGCCAGCCAGACGAGCATGTCGACGGTGGTGGTGCTGAGCAGGTGGCCGCTGGCCAGCACCAGGCCGGAACTGCCGGCGAGGAACGCCGCGAAGGTCTGCGCACCCCGTCCCGCTCCGAACTCGCGGGCGAGCGCGGCCACGAGCAGAACGCACCCGCCGGCAATGAACGCCGACGGGGTACGCAGCGCCACCAGGTTGCCGGGCGCCACGGTGTCGGCGAGCCGGGCCAGGGCCGGCACCAGTGGGCCCTGGTCGACGTAGCCCCAGTCGAGGTTTCGGCCGGCGATCAGGAAGTAGAGCTCGTCGCGGTGGTAGCCGTAGCGGTTGGAGAGGATCAGGAGCGTGACGATCACCCCGCCGGCGACCAGCCAGGGACCGTAGGCCCGTGGACCGGGAGCGGGTGGCGCGCCGGCCGGTCCGGGCTCCTCATGAGATGGGCGAGCCAGGTCGGCGACTGATTCGGCCATGTTCCCATGATGGCTGCCAGCCCTTTCGACCGCTGCCCCAAACGCCCTGTCGACAGTCACGGATCGGCCCCGGTCGAGAGTCCCGCACAGCCAGGTACCCACGGACACGCCGGAACTCCGGACGCTGCCGCCGGGGATGCCCGGCCGGTTTCCGGGCTATGACCTGACCCGGCTCGTCCTCGCTGACGCGGGCGAGCCGGATACCCACGCCGGGGTGCTGTCGGAGCCCGAGATGAGCGAAGCGGGGCTGCGGGTGCTTGGTGATTTCGCGGCCGGGCGGCCAGGAACGGCTGGTTGACCATGGAACCTGTCCCGGCCGATCGCCCGCTGGCGGGTTCGCCACTGATCGAGGGCCACGTGCGGGTCGGACTTACCGGGGAGGGCGGCGTCACGAGGAAGAACTCCGGGCGAGCCGGAGCGGGAATGGCGGGATCGATAGACGTCGGCCCCCGGCCGTCGCCGGTGGGTCGCGATCGGGCGGCAGGTACGGGACAGGACGTTTCCGTATCGCATGTGAAGATTTAGGTGTCCCCTCTCCTGACGGCGTTCGGGTTGTTTCTGGGAGGCTGCTTCGTCGGGGCAGGTCTCCTGGCCCTCGTGACCGGTGCGGCGCCACCATTCCCGGGGGCGAGTCGGGGCCTTGAGGAGGATCCGTGGACGCCGACTACTCGCCGGTTGCCGAGCTCAACCTGCTCATGGCGTTCCAGGACCGTATCGGGTTCGGCCAGTACGCCGACGGGTTCGGGCTGACCGAGTACGACGACACGTCCGGCCTGGCGGCCGGCTGGTCGGACGATCCCGAGTTCCTTGACCGGCTGGTGCCGTTCGCGCGGGCCACCGACGGCGGTTCGTTCTACACCCTGTGGCGGATCGACGACCGGGCCGACCTGGCGAGCCTGCCGGTCGTCGTCTTCGGCGACGAGGGCGGCCAGCATGTCGTCGCCCGCGACCTGCGGGAACTGTTCCGACTCGTCGGCTACGACTGCGAGATCACCGTCGGCTGGGACGACGCCTACTTCTACCGGGGCGACGACCACGAGCACCGTTCCGGCCATGCCGACTACGTCGCCTGGCTGGCCGAGCACTTCGCGCTGACCCCGGCGGACGACCCGGACGTGGTCGTCGCCACGGCCCGCGCCGAGTACGGCGACCGGTTCGAGACCTGGTCGGCCGGCTTCCTGCCCGAGTGAGGGGCGCCGGGCAAAGGGCGAGCGCGAAAAGCGAATGCCGGCCGGGGCGCGGATGTATACCGTGCCCGCCATGTCCCGTGTAGAGGTTCGTCCGCTCGAGGCCGCCGATCTGGCCGCCTGCGGCGCGATGCTGGCCGAGCGGCACCGCCGCCACCGCATCGCACATCCGTTACTGTCCCCCCGATTCGAAGACGTCAACGCCGCGGTCGCGGAGTTGACCGCTGCATTCGAGACCGAGGACGCGTCCGGTGCGGTCGCGTTCCGGGCCGGCTCACCGGTTGGGTTTCTGCTCGGCGCCCCGAAGACGTCGCCGGTGTGGGGGCCGAACATCTGGGTCGAGGCGGCCGGGCAGGCGGTCACCGACGCCGAGGTGATGCGTGACCTGTACGGCGTCGCCGCGACCCGCTGGGTCGACGAGGGCCGCACCGCGCACTACGTGATCGTGCCGGCCGATGACGAGGACCTGGTCGGTGCCTGGTTCCGGCTGGGCTTCGGCCAGCAGCACGCGCACGCCATCCGACCGCCGGAGAAGGTGGCGACGGCGCCCCTGGCCGGCGGGCTGTCGGTGCGCCGGGCCGTCCGGGCCGACATTCCGGAGCTGGCCCGGCTCGATCTCGAGTTGCCGATGCACCACGGCCTGGCCGCGACGTTCTCGGCCGGCCGGGTCGGGACGGTGGAGGAGAGCCTCGCCGACTGGGAGGACGACATCGACAACCCGGAGTACGCCACGTTCGTCGCCGAACGCGACGGCAAGGTGATCGGCTCCGCGATCGGGTGCGCGTTGGAGAAGTCGAGCAGCCACCTGAGCCTGGCTCTTCCGGACAACGCCGCGTTCCTCGCGTACGCCGCGGTGTATCCGCACGCCCGTGGGGCCGGCGCCGGCCGGGCGCTCGGTGAGGCCGTCATCGACTGGTCGGTCGACAGCGGCTTCGACAGCGTGGTCACCGACTGGCGGGTGACCAACCTGCTCTCCTCGCGTACCTGGCCGAGGCTCGGCTTCGCCGAGACGTTCCTCCGGCTGCACCGCACGGTCGGCTACTGAGCCCGCCGCCCGACCGCGGGTGCCGGCGGCGGGTTCAGTACGGCTGGGGGCCGATGGTGACGACCCGGGCCCAGCTCGGCGGCGTGTCCGGTACGTAGTCGGGATCCTCCTCGTCCCATGACCGACTGGCTCCGTGCCGGGGAAACAGGCCCACCACGGTCCGGCACGGCGGCTGTCGGTCCGGCCAGGGGGTCTGCCCGTCGGTCAGCGCCACGATGACGTCCGGCCGGGGCGTCGCCCGCAGCGCCCTGGCGAAGCCGGTACGCAGGTCGGTGCCGCCGCCGCCGACCAGCGGAATGTTCTCGGCGCGGCACACCGGGCGTACCAGGTGGGCCGCGGCATCGCACGACAGCACGGTGACCAGGTCGCGTCGACCGCCCAGTGCGCGGGCGATCGCGGCGACCTCGAGCAGCGCGCTGCCGAGTTCGGAGTCGCTGACCGACCCGGACGTGTCGACGACCACCGAGACCCGGGGTGGCCTGCGCCGCAGGCTCGGCAGGACGATGCCGGGCAGGCTGGTGGACCGTCGCGACGGCCGGCCGTACGTGTAGTCCTCGCCCGCACCGGCGCTGGAGGCGGCCGAGCGGACCGCCGCCCCCAGCAGGTCCCGCCACGGCTGCGGCGGGTGGAACGCCTCTTCCGCCCAGCGTCGCCACCCTTTCGGGGCGTCACCCGGTTGTCCCGTGAGGCCCTGCGCGACCCGGAACCGGACCGCGTCCCGTTCCTGGTCGCTGAGCCCGTACGCGCCGTCCGCCCCGAGGTCCCATTCCCGTTCCAGCCCGTCGGCGCCACTGCCACAGTCCAGCCAGACCAGGCCCTGGGTGTGTGGTCCGAGCCGGAACATGGTCAGGTACTCCTCCATCAGCTTCCCCTCCGGCAGCCTCAGGAGAGCCGGGTCGACGGCGCCTTCGGGCCGGGCGAGTCCGTCGCCGTACACGTCGTCGTTGATCTCGCAGTCGGCCGCGATGTTCATCCGCAGCCGTTCACCCCGGCCGGTCAGGCCCTGCTGCGACGCGATCCGGTCGCCGCGACCGTGGTGGTCACGCAGCAGGTGCGAGACCTCGTGCACCCACACGCCGGCCAACTCCTCGACCGGGGTGCGGTCCACGAACGCCGGCGACACGTAGCACCGCCAGTGCCGGTCCACCGCCATCGTCGGCACCCGCCGTGACTCCACCGGATGCAGGGCGAACAGCGCCGTCGCCAGGTACGGCCGGACCCGGGCGGCGTGCAGCCGGGCGGTGTAGAGCTTCTGGAGGTCGAGTGCACCCCGTACGGCGGCGGTCATCGGCCGCTCCCGACCGCCGCCGCGACCCGGTCGGCGCGCCGGCTCAGCGACACCACTCCGGTGAGGCGCTCGATCGCCGCCGGGACGTCCCAGTCCGGCTGCCGCAGCGCGGCGAGCGTGGTCGCGGGGACGACCACGAGGTCCGGGGCTCCGGTCTCCAGGGTCCGTACGAGCAGGTTCCACGCCGCATCCCAGCGGGCCCGGTCCGGACGCTCCCGGACCGCCGCGACCACAGCGTCGAGTACGGCCTGGCGCAGGTCGCCCCGTTCGGGCAGCTCGGCCGTTGCCGGGGCGGCCAGCAGCGTCTCGGGATCGGGAAGGTCCATCCGGTCCAGGCTGGCGAGCAGTTCGAGCCCCGGCCCGTCCCCGACGGTCCCTCTGACCAACATGGACAGGACTTCCCGCGAGGACCCCGCCGCGGTGGCGAACGCGATCAGGCACAGCGCCATCTGCCAACTGCGCGGTGACGGCCAGGGGCCGCCCCGGCGGGCTTCGTTGTTCGGCATCTGGTGCACCAGCGCGGGGCGGCCGGTGAGGAGCCCGCACACCGCCCGACGGGCGTACGCGACGGCCTCGGGCAGCCGCTGCGGGGCGAGCCGGGGCAGTGCCGCCCTGGGCCAGGTCCCGCCGAGGCCGCGTACCACCGTCTCGTGCTCGTACGTCCACTGCAGATGGACGAACCGGTTGGCCAGGGGCGCACTCAGCTCCCAGCCGTCGGCCGCGGACGACCGTGGATTGGCGGCGGCCACGATCCGGACACCGGCCGGCAGCCGCAGGGCGCCGATCCGCCGTTCGAGTACGACGCGGAGCAGGGCGGCCTGGACGGCCGGCGGCGCGGTGGACAGTTCGTCGAGGAACAGGAGTCCCCGCCCGGCGCGGACCAGGCGGACGGCCCAGTCCGGCGGGGCCATCGGGACGCCCTGCACCGCCGGGTCGTCACCGACCACGGGCAGGCCGGCGAAATCGGACGGCTCGTGCACGCTGGCGATCACCGTGGTCAGCGGCAGGTCGAGGGCCGTCGCGAGCTGGTTCAGGGCCGCCGTCTTGCCGATTCCCGGCTCGCCCCACAGCAGCACGGGCAGGTCGGCGGCCACGGCCAGGGTCAGCGCCTCCAACTGGATGTCGGGACGCGGCTCGGTGGCGGTGTCGCGCAGGAGGGCGAGCAGGTCGGCGGCGACGTCGAGCCCGGTGTGGTGGGCCGTTGCCGGGGTGACGGACGGGATGGAACTGAGCATGTGGGATCACCTTGGGTTTCGAGTCGGGGCGGCAGCGGTCGCGCCCGTGACGGGGTGGAGATCGGAAAGGTGGGGGAGCGGGCCGCGTCAGCGGGGCAACGCGTGCCGCGGATGGGTCCGGCAGTCGCGACGCAGGCGGCGCTGGTCGGGTCGGCGGGCCAGGGCGCCGATGCGTCCGGCGAGTCCGGCCCGGAACAGTCCGTGCCTGACCTGCCGGAGCGCCGCGGTCTCCAACTCGTCCCGCAGAGCACCAGGGCGTAGCAGCGCGTCGGGTCCGAGAACGGCCTCGACGGCGGCCAAGGCACCGGCGATGTCGCCGTGGTCCAGGCGGGCCCGTACGTCGACGAGGCACTCCGGGTGTCGGTGGGCGTCGTCGATCGCCTGTAGGCAGGGCAGTGGGGTGCCGGTCAGCGCGGCCAGCAGTTCCTCACGGCGGATCTCGGCCGGGTCGTGGTCGAGCGGGACGAGGACGCCGTCGACGAGGCCGATCCGGTGCCGGGCGCCCCGGCACTCGACGAGCCGCGGAACGTGGTCGCCGTCCGCTGCGTGCGCGGCGTCGGCCGGTGGCCGATCCGGTACGAGGGCCTGCGCCACCAGCGGGTGCAGCCGTTCGGGCCCGATCAGCCCGGCGCGCAGCAACGCCAGGTCGGGTAGCTCCCAGGTCGCCGCGTCGGGCAGCACCGGAAGTCCGCGGCTGCGGCCCCCGGCGGGCGCCACCGTGATCCTCGGTCCCGGCGACCCGCCGGTGGTGTTCCCGACGGTGGTCAGGTCGAGGAGCAGCCGGCGCCGGGCGCCGATCCGTACGGCGACGGTGCCGGTGGTCCGGCCCTCCGCGCGGAGCAGCAGCCCTGCCTCGTCCGCCCACCGGTCCGCGGCGTAGCCGTGGCCTGGCGGCACGAACGGTTCGACAGCGAGATTCTGGTCGCCGGGACACCGGTCCGCGCCGGCCCGGGTTCGCAGTTCACCCGCCCGGCGCGAGTCCCAGAGGTGGCGGTGCAGGTCGAGGCGGAACCGCCGGTCGGGGTGCGAACCCCGGCCGGTTCCGGGCCGGGACCCGTTCCACAGCGCCAGGCTGATCCGTTGGCCGGCGTCCGCCCAGGCCGGGGGAGTCCGGGCCACCAGGTGGACCGTGTCGCCGTCCGCGCCCTCCGCCGGGCCGTAGCGGGTCAGGGAGACGGTCAGGCCCGGTCGGAGCAGCCCGTCCGGTGCGACCCTCGGCATGTGCCAGCGCAGCAGGTCGGGAGCCAGTTGACGGAGGTCGGACCGGATCCGTGCCGCGAGTTCCTGCCCGTGGGCGTGGGCCACGAAGCGAAGACTCAGGTCGACATCGACGCGGGCGGCGGCACACGCTCCGGCCCAGTCGCCGACGGCACGGCGGTCGGTCGCAGATCTGATCATGGACGGCGGGACGGCGAACTCGCGCACGTGCCGCCAGACGAGAAGACGGGAATCCCGGTTCGCGGTAGATGGGTGCATCAGCACTCACCTTGTGCGAATGGGGCCCCCAATCTGAAAGAGGAGGTGTTCATCGGGGGCAGCGTACAACCGTCGCACCCGCCACGCCAGACATGGGGCGGCCGAATGCCGGAACCGCCCCGGGCAGACGCGCCACGAACCGGGGGTGGGCACCCGGTCCAGGTACCCACCCCGTCGCCGGAGAGCGCTACGCGGCCCGGGTGATCCGGCCGATGGTGACCGGGCGGTCGCTCACCGGACGCCAGGTGCTCTCGTTGGCGCCCCACCAGTGCCCCAGGATGGTGCCGGCACTGTCGGTCCGGAACACCATGTGCCCTCGCCGAGCCCGTCGTACTCGACCGCGCCGACCGTACGGCTGTCCCGGAAGTCCTGCGGGATGCTGCCCGCGACGCCGTGCGGCTCGCTGGTGCTGTCGAGGACCCGCACCGCCCATTCGATGGTGGCCGGGTTGTTGTCCATGTCGTACGGCGTCCGGCCGGCGAAGTACGCGGTGTGGCCGGTGGCCGCGCCGGAGCCGCCGTTGTACCTGATGGCGATGATGTCGCCGACGAACGCGTCGGTCAGCTTGCCGACCTTCTTGACGTGCGGCACGGTGCCGGCGTTGATCGCGTTGTAGTACTGCGCCGAGGTGGGGCTGGTGCTGCCGAAGTGGGTCTGGAAGAAGCTGTTGGTGGCCCAGTCGGCGCCGTACGCCCGCTTGAGCGAGAGGGTGACCATCGGCGCGCAGGTGGCCGTGGCGGTGTACGTCGAGGGTGAGCCCGGCGTCCCCCACACCATGGTGCTGGACCCGTTGGGGTTGCCGTTGGCGCCCGGATAGTAGTCCTGACCTCGTTGGCCGCGATGTAGCCGTTCGCGAAGTTGAAGTCGAAGACGGGGCCGGCGGCGGCCGGTACGGCGGTGGCGGCGGTCAGGGCCGCGACGGCGACGGTGGTGACGATCGCGGTGCGGGCGGCGCGAAGCGACGACATGGCTCGAACTCCAGACGGTGGTGGGATTCGGGGCTGGTCGCCCCGGGCTGTCCGGTGTCCATGCTCGCCGCCGTGCCACCCCGGACTCTTCCGGGAAATCCCTAGCGCCGGCCGTTCACCGCCGCCGCGACGGGTCCGGCCGTCGTCGCCGCATCCGGCCCTTCGCCGGCCAGGTGGGCGGCGACCGCCTCGGCGGACAGCCGCGCCGCCCGGATCGCCGTCTGCCTGGTCGCCCCGGCCAGGTGCGGGGTCATCACCACCCGGGGGGCGGTGCGTAGCGGCGAGTCGGCGGGCAGCGGCTCGGCGTCGAAGACGTCGAACGCGGCCGCGCGGAGCCGCCCGGAGTGCAGCGCGCGGGCGACCGCCGGGTAGTCGACCAGGCCACCGCGGGCGGTGTTGACCAGTACGGCCCCGGGGCGCATCCGGTCCAGCGCGGCGGCGTCGATCATGCCGGCGGTTTCCGGCGTGAGCCGGGCGTGCAGGCTCACCACCTGGCTGCTGGCGAGCAGTTCGGGCAGGTCGACCGGGCGGCCGGTGACGGTGGCCGGGTCGGCGTACGGATCGTGCACCAGCACCTCGGCGTCGAAGGCGTGCAGGATCCGGGCCACCCGGCTGCCGATGGCGCCGTACCCGACCAGGCCGACCGTGGCACCGGCCAACTCGTCGCCGCAGTGTTCCAGGGCGTACAGGTCGCTGCGCCACTCTCCGGCGACCAGGCCGGCGTGGTTCGCCGGGATCTGCCGCAGCGCGGCCGTCAGCAGCGCGACGGTGTGTTCGGCGGCGGCGACCGCGTTGCGGCCGGGGGTGGTCCGGACCGTCACCCCGTGTGCGGTGGCGGCCGGGATGTTGACGTTGACCGGCCCGCCCCGGCAGACCACGACGAGCCGTAGCTCCGGCGCGGCGGCGAGGACCCGTTCGGTGAACGGGGCCATCTGGGTGACCGCGATCCGTACGCCGTCCAGGGCGGCGATCAGTTCGTCCTCGCTGCCGGACGCCTCGTCGACCTCGGCGACCGGGCCGAACGGGGTATACGGCCAGGGCAGGGTCAGTTCACGGATCTCGACTGCCTCGCCGACGGTGGCCCGCAGGTGCTCGGCGACGAGTCCACAGGTGACGAAGTGGTCTCCCGCGATCAGGACCGGGATGGGGGGCACGGCGCTCTCCTGTCTTCACCCGCCGTCGGGCGGTACCGGGTTCTGTCGCGCCGCCGGCGGCGGCACGGATGGCTGGATCGGCCGGGCGGCCGGCGCCCGGCACGGGTCAGGGGCCGGTCCAGCCGGTACGGGCCCGCTCCAACCGCCGCAGGTAGTCGGCGTAGCCGGCCTCGTAGTCGGCGACCGCTGCCGGATCCGGGGTGACCACCGCGGCCGGCGGCCCGGGAAGCGGCGGCAGGTCGAGCGCGGCGTGTACCGTACGCGCCGCGCCCCGTGCCCCGACCTGCTCGCCGGTGTGGGCATGGATCGGCCTGCCGAGCACGTCGGCGAAGATCTGCCGCCATTCGGCGGAGGCGATCCCGCCGCCGCAGGCACTCAGCCGCCCGGTCAGCCCGGCGGCGGTCAGGCAGTGCCGGGCGCTGTAGGCGATCGCCTCGCACGCGGCGCGGACCAGGTCGGCCCGGGCGGTGCCCAACCGCAGGCCGTCGAAGCTGCCCCGGGCGTGTGGCGCGGTGAACGGGGCACGTTCCCCGGCCTCGGCCAGGAACGGCAGCATCCGGACCCCGTTGGCGCCGGGCGGGCTCGCGGCCAGCAGGGCCGGCAGGTCGTCCACGGTCGCGCCGACCAGGGTGAGGACCCAGTCCAGCGCGGCCGACCCGACCATCGCCGGCATCGCCCGCAGCCAGCGCCCCGGGTCGGGTAGCGAGAGGGTGAGCCCGGCCGGCGGGCCGTCGGTGCGGACCCGGTCGGTGACCACCTGGCAGGCGAGGGTGGTGCCGACGATCAGGACCCCGTCGCCGACCCCGGTGACCCCGGCCCCGATCGCCGTGGCCGGCAGGTCGTACGGGGCGGCGACCACCGGCGTCCCGGCCGGTGGGCCGTCCGGCACCGCCGTCGCGGTCAGTTCGCCGACCGGCGTGGCCAGTACGGGCGCGAGCAGGTCACGGTGCCGGCCCAGCCCGCAGGCGTCGATCAGCGACTCGTCGTACCGTCGGGTGTGCGGGTCGAGGAAGGGCGCCGAAGCGTCGGAGACCTCGGTGGCGCGCAGCCCGGTGAGCCGTTGCACCACCACGTCCTTGCAGTAGCCGGCGGTGGCCGCCCCGGCGAGCGCCGCCGGCTCGTGGGTGTCCATCCAGGCGAGCAACGGGCCGGAGGCGCCCGGAAACAGGTGGTTGCCGGTACGCCGGAAGACCTCGGCGGTCCGCCCGTCCGCCGACCACTCGGCGAGGATTCCGACGGCCCGCCCGTCCAGCCAGGAGACGGCGGGCCGGACCGCCCGCGCGTCGCGGTCCACCAGCCACAGGCCGTCGCCCTGCCCGGTGACGCCGATCCCGGTCACCGGGTGCGGGCAGCGGGCGGCGAGTTCGGCGAGCACCTCGCCGACCGAGGCCGCGACCTGGTCCGGGTTCTGCTCGTACCGGCCACCGGGCAGCCGCCGCAGCACCGTCGGGCGGCTCGCGACGGCGACCGCCCGGCCGTCGGGGGTGAACCCGACGGCCTTGGTGACGGTGGTGCCGACGTCCACCCCGATTGTCACCCGCACCGGAACTCCTCAGGCGATCTCGTAGGCGATGTGCTGTTCGCGTAGCTCGGCCAGGGTCTCCTCGGGCGCCTGGTCGTCGGTGAGCACCAGGTCCCAGTCCGACAGCGGGGCCACCTGGTGCAGTGCCACCCGGCCGAGCTTGGTGTGGTCGACCATCAGCACCCGCCGCTGCGCGGAGCGCAGCATCGCGCGCTTCACCAGCACGATCTCCTGCTCCTGGTGGTAGGTGACGCCACGGGACACCGCCGAGGTGGAGGCGAAGAGCAGGTCCACCCGTAGCGCGTCGATCGCCTCGATGCAGGGCACGCCGAGGAACGAGTCGTGGGTCGGGTAGTACTCGCCGCCGAGGGCGAGCAGTCGGATGCCACGGATGCCGGAGAGCAGCTTGATCGTCTCCAGGAAATTGGTTACCACGGTGAGCGGGGTGCTCTCCTCGAGCAGGCGGGCCAGCTCCAGGGTGGTGGTGGAGTCGTCCAGCATGATCGCCATCCCCGGCTCGATCATGCCGCGGGCCCGGCGGGCGAGCGCCTGCTTGTGCTGCGTCGAGGCACGCAGCCGGAAGTGGACGTTGGACTCGAAGACGCTGGACGGCTGCGCGCTGGCGCCGCCCCGGAACTTGCGGACGATGCCCTGCCGGGCGAGTTCGTCCAGGTCGCGGTGGATGGTCATCAGGCTGACCCCGAACTGTTCGGCGAGGTCGGCGGCGGAGACCGAGCCGTGCTGGAGAACCTGCTCGGCGATGTCGGACTGGCGTTGGGCCGGGCGGCTGCGCTCCCCGGAATCGATGCTGCTCATCGGCTTCCCGTCGGAATGTGGTTGGGTTGCGGACACGGTGTCGCTACCGGAAGGTTGTACGCCAGCAGGGCCGCCCCGGGCACACCCGACGCCGATCCGTCCACTGTGTCCGGCACGGGTGCCGGTGCGGCGGGCAGCGAGATCACGCAGACCGCCGCCGGATCCAGCCGGGGCAGCCGGCGCCGGTAGTCACCCAGCGGAATGCCGAGCGCCGCGCAGATCACCAGCCGGATCAGGGTGCTGTGCGCGACCACCAGCACCCGGCCGCCCGGGTCGGCGGCGGTGATCTCGGCCAGGGCGGCGTACGCCCGCGCCACGGCCGCCGCCGGCCGTTCACCGCCCGGCCACGGGTTCGCCGCCGGATCGGCGAGGAACGCCGCGACGGCATCCGGGTCCCGCTCGCGCATCTCGGCCATGGTGTGCCCCTCGGCGACACCGAAGTCGACCTCGACCAGCCGTTCCTCCACCCGCACCCGCAGTCCCGTACGGGCGGCCACCGGCGCCGCGGTGGAGCGGGCCCGATGCTGCGCCGAGCAGGCGAGCCCGGTGAGACCCTGGCCCGCCGCCCACTCGGCGAGCCGGTCGGCCTGCTCCTCACCGGCGCGGGCCAGCGGGATGTCGGTACGGCCGGTGTACCGGTTCGGCGAGTGCCAGGCCGTCTGGCCGTGCCGGGCGAGCAGGACGGTGGTGGCGTTCACGCTGCCTCCAGGGCATGCCGCGACAGCTCCGGGCTGAGGTAGGCGCGGCGGGTCAGTTCAGTGACGAAACGGGCGTACGCGGGCGCGAAGCGGCGCTGGCCGTCCGGCCGGGGGTCGATGCGCTGGCCGGGGCGGACCATGCTCCGCGCGGTGGCGGCCAGCGACTTCTCGCCGGCCGCCGCGACGACCGCCATGCCGAACGCGGGTTCGGGCTGGGCGGGGCGGCGGACCGGCTGCCCGAGCACGTCGGCGCGGACCTGGCACCAGTACCGGCTGCGGCTGCCGCCGCCGGTGACCGAGATGGGGCCGGTCACCGGTGCGCCCAGCATCCGCAGGTAGCTGAGGCAGAGCCGTTCGACGAAGGCGACGCCCTGCAGGACGCCGGCGTAGCGGTCGGCGGTGCCGGCGAAGGTGCCGATCTCGAACGGCTCGGCGCCGGGGTCGACGAAAGGGAACCGCTCGCCGCGCCCGTTGATCGGGTAGCTCAGGCCGCCGGCCGGTTCGTGGCGGGCGGCGGCGACGTCGAACTGTTCGTGGTCGGCGTCGGGGAAGCGGGCCCGCAGCACCCCGGCGCCCACGTTCGAGGCGCCGCCGGGCAGCCAGCCACCGTCCGGGTGCCGGTGCGAGTAGACCGCGCCACCGGAGTCGCGCAGCCGGTGCCGGGTCACCCCCTTGAGCACGAGGGTGGTGCCCAGGACGGAGTTCCACCCGCCGGGTTCGAGCGCCCCGGCGGCGACCTGGGCGGCGCAGCCGTCGGTGAGGCCGGCGTGGATGGGCAGGCCGACCGGCAGCCCGGTGTGCGCCGCCCCGATCCGGCCCACCGTGCCGATCTCGGTGCCGGGCCGTACGACCTCGGGGAAGAGCGTCGCCGGCAGGTCGAGACGGTCGAGCACCTCGGCCGGCCAGCGCAGCGCCTCCACGTCGTACCCGCTCTTGAGGGCGTGGGTCCAGTCGGTGGCGACCGGTGCGCCGGCCAGTCGGCCGGCGAGGAAGTCCGCGCAGTGCAACAGCCGCAGCCGGCCGCGGCCCAGGTCGGCCGCGTGGGTCGGTGCCCCGTTGCGCAGTAGCCAGACGAGCCGGGGCAACGCCCACGTCTGCTGCATCGGATAGCCGAGGTGGGCCCAGAGTTCGGCGCCTACCTCGCTTACCTCTTCGACTTCCGCGCCGGCGCGGGCGTCGTCGTACATCAGCGCGGTGCTGTGCGGCCGTCCGTCAGGGGTGGCGAGCAGGAAGGTGCCCGACGTGCTGCAGATGGCGAGGCCGCGCAGCCGGTCGACGGCGAGGTCGCCGAGTGCCTGGCGGAACGCGGTTCCGAGCACCCGCCACCACTGTTCCGGGTCCTGTTCGTGCCGGGGCCCGTTCCGCCGGCTGGTCAGTGGCCCGGAGCCGTGGCCGACGACCAGGCCCTGCCCGTCGGTGACCATGACGCGGAGGCTCTGGGTGCCGACGTCGACCCCGGCCCAGAGATCTGGTGTGGACAGTGCGGAGCTGCGCATCCGGGATCAGAACCTCCAGCACGGGAGTCAACAAGAGTTGCGTTAACTTAACACGGAGTTGTGAGGTGTGGGAGTGCCCTTTTCTGACTCTCCCTGCCGCGTTGCTCCTGTATGGGTGGCCGCTCCGCGATATTTCCAGCGGATCACGGTGTTGTGAACTTCACTCGCACCGTGTTAGATAACAGCCATTGCCACACCGATCTTCACGGTGTGCGGCAGGCCGGCCGCCGGCGCGCGGCCGTTCAACTGGAGGACAGATGATTCGACGCAGGATCGCGCGCGGAGTCGCCGCCATCGCCTGTGCGGCTCTGATCGCCGCGTGCGGCGGAGGGAGCGGAGACTCCGACGGCGTCCAGACGATCAGCTTCTGGCATTCGATGGGCGGCAAGAACGGTGAGGCCGTCCAGGCGCTGGTCGACCGGTACAACGAGCAGAACGCCGGCAAGGTCCGGGTCGAGGCGATCTACCAGGGCAAGTACAACGACTCACTGACCAAACTGCGAGCGTCCATCCAGTCCCGGCAGACACCGAACCTGGTGCAGGTCTTCGAGATCGGGACCAGGCTGATGTACGACACCAAGGCCACCGTGCCCTTCGCCGACCTCGCCGCCGACGGCGGCATCGACGTCGACCAGATCGAACCGGGCATCGCCCGCTACTACACCGTGGACGGCAAGCTACAGTCCCTGCCGTTCAACGCCTCGGCACCGATGCTGTTCTACAACAAGACCGCCTTCGCCGAGGTCGGACTCGACCCGGAGAAGCCGCCGACCACCCTCGCCGAACTCGCCGACGCCGCGCGGAAACTGACCGTCCGCTCCGGCGGCAACGTCACCCGCTACGGCTTCGTCGCCTCCATCGACGGGTGGCTCGTCGAGCAGTTGCTCGCCAACGCCGGGGTGGAGTACTGCGACAAGGGCAACGGCCGCGAAGGGCTGCCCACCGCCGTCAACTGGGACAACCCGACGCTGCGCAACATCGTGCAGACCTGGGCCGGCCTGATCAACAGCGGCGACGGGCTCAACGTCGGGCGCAACAACACCGACGCGTCCGCGGCCTTCCAGGCGGGCCGGGCGGCCATCCTGCCGTTCACCTCGGCGAACCTGCGGGACATCATCAGCGGTTCGGACTTCGAGGTCGGCGTCGCCAACTACATCCGCGCCGAGGCCGGGCAGACCGGTGGCGTCTTCAACGGGGGCGGATCGGTCTGGACCATGGCCGGGCACCCGAAGGCGAAGCAGGAGGCGGCGGTCGACTTCCTCAAGTACCTCGCCTCCGCCGAGACCCAGGCGCAGTGGGCGGCCCAGACCGGCTACATCGCGATCAACCGCACCGCCGAGGAGACCGCCGCGTTCAAGGAGATCCTCACCACCTACCCGGACTTCGCCAAGCCGGCCGCCCAGGTCCGCCAGGCTCCGGACACCCCCGCCAGCCACGGCTGCCTCATGGGCGTCATGCCACAGGCCAGGGACAAGATGAACGACGTCGTCGAGGCCGTCATCCTCGGCCGGTCCACCCCCGACCAGGCCATCGCCGAGTCGCAGCGGGCCCTGACCCCCGTCATCGAGTCCTACAACAAGTCGGTCGGCCAGTAGGCCCCGCATCCCCCGGCCCGCTGTGCCGTGCCGCGCCGCGCGGCCGGCGGGCCGTACGACCGGGCGGCCGGTGGGCCGCGTACGAACCCTTGATAAGAGGAGCTGCACTGTGCCGACTCTGGTAGGCCACCGGGGAGCGCCGACGCGCCGCCTGGAGAACACTGTGGGATCGCTGCTTCTGGCCCGCGACCAGGGCGCCGAAGCCGTCGAGTTCGACGTACGGGCCACCCGTGACGGACATCCCGTCCTGCTGCACGACCGGACCCTGGAGCGGTTCTGGGGCCGTCCGGAGCTGGTCGGTGAACTGACCCTCGCCGAGCTGCGCGAACTGCGGGCGGCGGAGGAACCCGAGGCGAGGCTGCCCACCCTGGGCGAGGTCGCCGACGCCGTCGACCTGCGACTGGTGGTGGACGGCAAGGACCCCGACCTGGTCCCGACGATCGTCGAGGTGCTCCGCCGGCACGACGCGCTTGCCCGGTCCTGTTTCATCGGGGAACCCGGCGTGCTCGGCGAGGTCCGTCGGGTGCTGCCCGACGCCGAGATCATCCTGTCCTGGGCGGGGGAGCGGCCACCACCGCCGGAACTGCTCGACACCATCCGGCCGGCCGCGCTCAACCTGCGGTGGGCAGGGCTGAGCGACGAGACGTACCGGGCGGTCCGGGAACTCGGCCACCAGATCTGGACGTACTGCGTCGACGACGCGACGCAGGCCCGGCGGGCGCTGCGGCTCGGGATCGACGCCGTGATCACCAACGACCTGCCCGCGGTCGCACCGGTGCTGGCCGGCGTCGCGGAGGTGGGCCGGTGAGCGGCCCGGAACAGCTCGCGGACTGGCACCGGGCCGCGGTCGAGCTGGCCGGCTGGGCGGTGCGGACCATCGCGGCCGGCGACCCCGACCCGGCCCGCTCCGAGACCAAGGTCAACGCCGGGGACTGGGTCACCCCGTTCGACCGGGCGGTCGAACGGCACGTACGCGCCGAACTCCTGGCCCGCTTCCCGGACCACACCGTGGTGGGCGAGGAGTACGGCGCCGACGGCGGCCCGGCCGATCCCTCCGTCACCTGGTACCTCGACCCGATCGACGGCACCACCAACTTCGTGCACGGTGTGCCCTGGGTGGCGTTCAGCCTGGCCGGCGCGGACGAGCACGGTGCCGCCGTCGGCGTCGTCGCCGACGTCTACCGGGGCGAGGTGTTCAGCGCCGTACGCGGCGGTGGCGCCTTCCTGGACGGCCGGCCCGTACGCTGCGCGGCCGGCGCCTCGATCGCCGGCGGCATCCTGCTCACCGAGTGGTCCCGACAGGACGCCTGGCCCGGCATGTACGACTACCTGCCGCGGATCTCGGCGCGGCACGGCGCCACCCGGATCATGGGTTCGTGCGCCCTGGCGCTGGCCACGGTCGGCGCGGGCCGGGCGGCCGGTGCCGTGCTGCCGGGCCACTACAACGCCTGGGACGTGATGGCCGGCGTGCTCATCGCCAGGGAGGCCGGCGCGGTCGTCCGGGACCGGCGCGGCGACCACGACGGGGTGCCGCTGGACGGCGTACTGGTGGCACCGGGCCCGGTCGCCGACGAGCTGTGGCACGCCTGGGTGGACCCAGTGCCGGCGGCGACATGAGCACGCCGACCCTGGCCCCGGCCGCCCCGCGCCCGCCGGTCCCGGTTGCCGTGCCGACCCGCAAGCGGCGCTACCGGCCGGCGGAGATCGCGATCTCGGTCGCGTTCCTGCTGCCCTCCACCGCCGTCTACCTGATCTTCGTCTTCTACCCGCTGGCCAGAACCCTCTGGCTGAGCGTCCACGGCACCGACATCTTCGGCGCCACCACCGACTTCGTCGGCCTGGACCGGTACGTGGAGTTCTTCACCGAGCCCCGGCTGCGCCGGGTGCTGTTCACCACCGCGCTCTTCTCCACCGTCACCGTGCTCCCGACCCTGCTGCTCGGCCTCCTCCTGGCCCTGTCGCTACAGGCCAAGGTGCGCGGCATCAGCTTCTTCCGGACCTTCATGGCGACCCCGTTCGCCTTCTCGGCGGCCGCGGCCGCGGTCGTCTTCGACATCTTCTACAGCCCGAGCGTCGGGGTGTTCAACGGGCTGCTCAGCTCGATGGGGCTGCCCGTGGTCGAGTGGCTCACCAACCCGACGACCGCACTGCCGAGCCTGGCGGTGGTCTCGGTCTGGCGGGACCTGGGCTACGCGATGCTGGTCTTCTCCGCCGGCCTGCAGGCCATTCCGGACGAGGTGCTGGAGGCGGCCCGCATCGACGGCGCCGGCCGGTGGACGCTGCTGCGCCGGATCGTGCTGCCGCTGCTCACCCCGACGATGTTCTTCCTGCTGGTGGTCTCCACCATCTCGTCGCTGCAGACCTTCGGCGAGATCAACATCCTGACCGGCGGTGGCCCGGACGGCGCCACCACCACCCTGGTCTACAGCCTCTACCAGTCCGCGTTCGCCTTCGGCGGCAGCGACTACGGCCTCGCCTCGGTCCAGGCGGTCGTGCTGCTCGGGCTCGTCATGTTGATCACCGTGATCCAGTTCCGGGTCCTGCAGCGGAGGGTGCACTACGGATGAGCAAGCTGCGTACGTTCGGCACCCTCGCCGGCCTGAGCCTGCTACTCGCGATCGTCGTCTTCCCGCTCTACTACACGGTGGCCGGCGCGTTCATGAGCCAGGCCGAGCTGACCCGGTTCCCGCCGGCCCTGTTCCCCGGCGGGCTCAACTGGGGAAGCTTCAGCGGCGTCGTCGAATCGGTGCCGCTGGTCCGGCAGTACGGCAACAGCATCCTGGTCTCGCTCTGCGTGGTGGCCGGGGTGGTGACGACCTCGGTGCTCTCCGGGTACATCTTCGCCTTCGTCGAGTTCCCGTTTCGCCGGGTCGCGTTCGGCATGTTCCTGGCCACCATGATGGTCCCGGCCGAGGCGACGATCATCCCGAACTACCTGACGATGGCGGACTGGGGCCTGGTCAACACCTTCCCCGCGCTGATCGTGCCGTTCCTGGCCACCGGATTCGGAACCTTCCTGATGCGGCAGTTCTTCCTCACCTTTCCCAAGGAGATCCACGAGGCGGCGAAGGTGGAGGGCTGCGGACACCTGCGGTTCGTCCTGCAGATCCTGGTCCCGCTCTCCCGGCCGGCGATCGGCACCCTGGCGATCTACTCGTTCATCGGCACCTACAACCAGTACTTCTGGCCGCTGCTGATCGCGAACACCCCGGAGATGCAGACCCTGCAGATCGGCCTGGCCCAGCTCAACTCGCTGGAGGAGCGGTCGCCCAACCTGATCTTTGCGGGCGTCACTCTCGCCATCATCCCGATGCTGATCATGATCTACGCGTTCCAGCGCAACATCGTGCGCGGTCTCACCGCCGGGGCCGTGCGATGACCGGGGAACGCGCCAGGCCGGCGACCACCGCCGAACGGGTCCTGGTCCCCGGCGCGACCCTCGGAATCGGCAGCGACGGAACCTACCGGGGACTGCGGGCGGGACCGGGCGAACCACACCGGACCCGCGCCGACCTCGCGCCAGCCGTACCGCCCGGACCGGGCCGGCGGGTGCTGGCCACCCTCGCCCACCTCACCGACCTCCACGTCGTCGACCCCGGCTCACCGGCCCGGCTGGACTTCGCCATGCGAACCGGTGCCGGCACGGCCAGTTGGGGCGGGGCGGTCGACTGGGTCTTCCGACCCCAGGAACTGCTCGGTACACACGCCGCGGCGGCGATGGTGGACACCCTGGCCCGGCTGCCGGTCGACCTCTGCGTGGTGACCGGCGACAACGTCGACAACGCCCAGGCCAACGAACTCGCCGCCTACCTGGCGCTGCTGGACGGCGGACCGGTCGTCCCGCTGCCCGACGGCCGGTACGCCGGACCGCAGCGACCCGACTGGGACGACGACTGGTACTGGCGACCCGACCCCGGCACCGACCGGTACAAGCGGCGCTGGGGCTTCCCCACCCACCCCGGCCTGATCGAACGCGCCGAGCGCGGCTTCGTCTCCACCGGCCTCGGACACCCGTGGCTGGCCTGCCTCGGCAACCACGACCTGCTGGTCGGCGGCGCCAGCGCCGCCCACGCCGCCCTCGCCACGCTCGTCACCGGGGACCGCAAACCGGTACGGCTGCCGGACGGACTCGACCTGCCCGACGCACTGGCGACGCTGCTGACCGACCCGGCACCGATCTTCGGCGGCCCGACCCGACCGGTCACCGCCGCCGCCGGCCGGGCCTTCGTCGACACCGCCGGATTCGTCGCCGCGCACCGCCACCCCGGCGCCCGCCCCGCCGGCCACGGCTTCACCCCGGCGAACGAGCGGGACGGCACCGGCTACTACCGTCACGACCCGGTCCCCGGCCTGCGCGTCCTGGTCCTGGACACCAACCACCCGCACGGCCACTGGGACGGCAGCGTCGACCGCGACCAGCTCGCCTGGCTGGAAACGGAACTGGCCGGACTCGACGGCCCGGACGACCCACTGGTCGTGCTCGCCTCGCACCACGCCTCCCAGTCGATGACCAACGCGTACGGCGTCTGCCCGGACCGCCCCGCCGAACGGGCCTTCGCCGACGAACTGCTGCGGATCGCGCTGCGCTGCCGCAACGTCGTGCTCTGGCTCAACGGCCACCACCACACCAACCGGATCGTCGCCCACTTCCGCGCCGGCGGCGGCGGCCTCTACGAGGTGACCACCGCGGCGGTCACCGACTGGCCGAGCCAGGCCCGGCTGATCGAGGTGGCCGTCGAGGCGGACGGCACCTGCTGCCTGACCAGCACCATGGTCGACCACGACAGCCCGGCCGTCGCCGGTCCCGATCTCGACCCGGCGTCGGTGCCGGCGCTCGCCGCACTGCACCGCGAACTCGCCTACAACGACGGTGTACGGGCCGGCCGGTGGGGTGCCGGCGGCTCGGTCGCCGACCGCAACGTCCGGATGCGGGTGCCGCCGCGCCCGCCCCGGTAGACCGACGGCTCCATCCGACCCACCACGAAGGAGTGCAGCTTGGACGCGACCCGCAACACCGGCGACCTTCGCCGCCGCAACCTGCTCAGAATGGCCACCGCCGGCGTGGCCGGCGCCGCCGTCGGCGGCACCGCCCTGGCCGCCCCGGCCGCCGCCAACCCCCCGTTCGTGCCGGCGGGCTCGCTCGTCGTCGACGTACGCGACCACGGCGCGGTCGGCGACGGCACCGGCGACGACACCGCCGCCATCCAGGCCGCGCTGACCGCCGGCAAGGGCGGCATCGTCTTCCTGCCGCCCGGCACCTACCCGGTGTCGACGATGCTCACCGTCTACTCCGGCACCACCGTGCTGGCCACCGCGACCACCGTGGTCCGGCGGATCGCCGGCCCGTGCCTGATGGGCAACGGCGTACTCGGCGACTTCACCGCGACCGCCTACAACGGCGAGTCGAACATCGTCATCCGCGGCGGCGTCTGGGACGTCAACGCGGGACAGGTCGCCGCGAGCGGCGCCGGGTTCGGCCTCAGTCACGGCGAGAACGTCAGCCTCTACGACCTGCGGGTCCTCGACGTGCAGCGGCACCACGCCATCGAGGTCAACGGGATGAAGAACGTACGGATCGTCAACTGCCGCTTCGAGGGGTTCTCCGACCCGGACGGCAACCGCGGCTACTCCGAGGCCGTACAGATGGACTACGCGGGCGGACCCAGCCACTTCGGGCTCTTCGGCGCCCCGGACTACACCGGCTGCCAGGACATCGAGTTCACCGGCTGCTATTGCGGCCCGTCCGACCAGTTTCCCTCCTATCCCCGGATGGTCGGCTCGCACGGTGGCCCCAACGGCCACCAGCACACCGGCCTGCGGGTCACCTCCAGCTATGCCGAGGGCTGCACCGAGTGGGCGATCCGCCTCTACGACTGGCTCGACGCCCTCGTCGAGGGAAACCAGGTCGTCGGCGGCGGTGGCGGCATCCAGATCGGCCCGGCCGGTGTCCAGAGCGGCGGCAACATCATCGTGCGTGGCAACACCGTACGCCGCCTCGCCGGGGTCAGCGAGGCGGCCGGCCGCCCGCCGGACGCGGCGATCTGCGTGGGCCGGCTGAACGAGTCGCGGACCCGCCACCTGGTCGTCGACGGCAACGTGATCGAGGACGTACGGATGGAGGGCATCGCCGTCTACCGGACCGACGGCGCGATCGTCGCCAACAACATCGTCACCGGCTGCGACGGCGTCGGAATCCGGGTCAACCGGTCACCGCGCGCGCTGGTACGCGGCAACAACGTCGCCACCCCCGGCCGGGAGGGCGTCGTGGTGCACGTCGGCAGCGATTACAGCAGGGTCAGCGACAACATCCTCAAGGACTCCGCCACCTACGGGGTGAGCGTCACCGACGCGGTCACCGACGTCGTGGTCCGCGACAACACCGTGCTCGGCGCCGGCCGTACCGCCGGCACCGTCGCTTCGCTGCGGGTGAGCAACAACGCCAACCGTACGGCGCTCGTCGGCAACACCGTGCGCCGCCGCGGATCGGGCAACGAGGCGGCGTACGGGATCTCGATCACCAGCACCTGCGCCGGCACCTGGTACACCGGCAACGACCTGCGGGACGGCGGCCCGAGCGGTGCGGCCAGCGACGCCGGCACCGGATCGTCGACCAACCCGGGAGGACCCACCTGACCGGGCCGACCCTTCGACCGGAGGCGCCGCCGGCCAACCCGGCCGGCGGCGCCGACCGCCCGCCGCCCGCCGGCACGAACCGCCCGGGGCACCGATGCTGCTGATTGCCGCCGGTCTCTTCGCCGCCTTCACCGGCTACAACGACGCCGGGGCACTGGTCGGCATCGGGCTGCGCAACCGGGGAATCCGACCCGTGGTCGGCCTGCTGGTGCTGGTCGCCACGGTGGTGGCGGCACCACTCGTGGTCGGCGTCGCCGTCGCCACCACACTCGACGAACGCCTGGTCTCCTTCGACGACGGGCGGCAGTGGCCGCTGCTGGTCGGCATCCTCACTGCGGTGCTGGTCACCGGGGTGCTCGCGTTCCGCCGGTTGCCCACCAGCCTCACCCTGGCACTGATCGGCGGGATCTCCGGCGCCGGCCTCGGCACCCGCGCCACGGTGGACTGGACCGTGGTCGGGCTGGTGCTGCTGGCCGCCGCGGCGGCGCCGTTCGCGGGTGCCTTCGTGGCGCTGCTGGTCTGCCGGCTGCTGGCCGTACTGCCCGCACCGGAGGGGGCCGGGCGCCGGCTCCGCTGGCTGCACGTCGGGGCGTACACCGCGACCTGTGTCGCCTACGGCGCCAACGACGGGCAGAAGATGATCGCCGTCTACGCGGCCCTGTACGGCGGCGGCGTGGCGGCACACGCCACCTCACCGGCCGCGCTGGCGCTGATCGCGGGCTGTTTCCTGCTCGGCGCTGTCTTCGGACTGCAACGGCTGGCGGCCAGCATCGGCGGCGGCCTGGCCGCGTCGCGGACCGACAGCGTGGTGGTCACCGAGGCGACCGGAGCCGGCGTGGTGCTCGGCACCGCGCTGCTCGGCGCGCCGGTGAGCATGACCCAGTCGCTGTCCGGCGCCATGGTCGGCACCGGGCTGGCCAGGAAGAGTAGGAGAGTGCGATGGCGATCAGTGTTACGACTCGGGACGGCGTGGCTGTTGACGCTGCCCACCGCGATGGTGGTCGCCGCCGCGGCCGGCGCCGCACTGTCCGTGCGGTGGTAGCCGACAGCCGGATCGCCGCCCTGGTCCGTGACCTGTCCGGGCGGACCGACCAGGCACTGGCCAGCCTGGTGGTGGAGCAACTGGCGGCGACCGCGGCCGGGGTACGGCTGGCCCGGTCGGCGGCGGCCGGCGAGCTGGCCCCGGCGGTCGCCCGGCAGCGGATGGGTGCCGTCGAGCACGAGGGCGACGCCGGCCGGGCGCTGCTGGTCAAGCGGTTGCGGCGCAGTGTCAGCTCGCCGATCGACCGGGAGGACCTTTTCCGGCTCTCCCGGGCTGTCGACGACGTGCTGGACGCGCTGCGTGACTTCGTCCGTGAGTTCGACCTGTTCCAGGCGGCGCCGAGTCCCGCGTACGCGCCGGTGCTGGACGCCCTGGCGGCCAGCGTCGACCACCTGTCCGAGGCGGTACGGCTGCTGCCCGCCGCGCCGAGGCGGGCCGCCGACGAGGCGCTGCTGGCGAAGAAACCGGGGGTCCGGCCGCGCTACCAGCACGCGGTCGCCGACCTGCTGGGCGGGCCGGTCGACGCCGACACGCTGCGGGACACCCTGTTGCTGGGCCGGCTGGACCAGGCCGGCACCAGCCTGGCTGCGGCCGTCGACGCGCTCGCCGACGGCGTGGTCAAACGGTTCCAGTAACCGGACCGCCGGCCGTGCGGTGTGTCCCGGGTGGGAGCACGCCGCACGGCCGGTCGGTTCCGGCGCCGACCTCTGCGGGCCGGCGCCGGAACCAGATCAGCTACCGGTGATCGTGAAGCCCGATCCCGGCTGGATGACGATGTTGCCGTCGGCCGAGTTGGTGATGGTCACGTTCGTCAGCCGGGCGCTGCCGCGGGCACCGCCCATCGCCAGGATGCCGGCACCGTTGTTCGATTTGTCGATGCGTACGTTGGTGATCGCGACGTTGGGTATGGACCCGCCGCCGGTCTTGAACTGGATGCCGTCGTACGTGGAGTCGTGGATGTCGGTGTCCCGGATGGTGACGCCCGGGATGTCCAGGCCCGCCGCGAAGAGCGTGATCGCCCCGAACTCCTGGTCCTCGTTCCAGAAGGCGCCACCGGTGCGGTAGAGGCCGTTGTTGGCGATCAACGTCTGCCCGGAGAACGGCAGCGGGCTGTGGTCGGTCGCCAGCATGATGCCGGGGTAGTTCATGGTGTCGTAGACCAGGTTGTTCTCGATCTTGTTGTCGTAGCCGCCGTAGATGGCGATGCCGTTGGCCCGCCAGGGCAGCTGGATGGTGTTGTTGAGGAACTGGTTGCTGTGTCCGATGTCGACAGACGTGTCCTTGACGTACGGGTTGGCCCAGACCGCCAGGGCGTCGTCGCCGGTGGTGCGGAACGAGGAGTTGAAGACCCGCGAGTTGCGGGTGCCGTTGGAGAAGTTGATGCCGTCGGCGTACGTGTTGCGGATCCGCATCCCGCTGAACTCCAGCCCGTCGCCAGGGTTCCACAACTCGGGGATGTTGCTGTAGTCACGTCCGACCCAGGCACCGACGTTGGCGTGCTCGATCCAGACGTTGCTGATCCGGGTGTTCTTGCCGAACCGCCCGTTCAGGCCGACGCCGCCCTCGGCACCACCCGGCCCGCCCCGGATCCGGCCCGAGCCGAAGATCGCGATGTCGGAGATCTGGGTGTTGTCGTCGATGTCGAACCCGAAGTTGCCCTCGTGCGGGTGGTTGATGCCGCCGACCACCAGGTGCGGCTCGGTCAGCGTGTGGAGCTGGGAGTGCCACATCCCGGCGCCGCGGATGGTGACGTTGCGGATGCCGACCTGGTTGTGGGTGCCCCGGTTCAGCGGGTCGTCGGTCAGGATCTTCTGCTCCTGCCGCCACTGGCCCGGCGGGATCCACACGCAGCTGATGACACCGTTCTGGTCGTCGGTCACCGCCCGCTGCAGGGCGGCGGTGTCGTCGAGACCGTCGTTGGGCACCGCGCCGTACTCGGTGATCGACGTGCACTCGGCCGGCTTGCTCGACGGCGGCGCCACCTGCTCCAGGTCGACGAAGTCGATGATGTAGAAGGAGGCGGTGTCACCGGCGTCGCGCTGCAACTTGAACCGGGTGCCGGGCGGGTACGACTGCCCCAGCAGCGCGTTCGACTCGTCGAACAGCCGCCGGGCGTCGGCCTGCGGGGTGTTCGTCAGCCCCTCCGGGTCGTCGGTGTTGCCGTACAGCCAGCTGTGCCGCGACGACAGGGTCAGCTTCCGGTTGAACGTGCCGTTGACGTAGAGGCTGATCGTGGCCTCGATGCCGCCGCCGTTCGCGGCGTCCGGGATCGAGTTGCGGACCACGATCGAGTTGGCCTGGTTCGTGGAGGTGAACTCGACAAACTGGCCGGTGCTGTTGAGCCGCACCGACTCGCGGCCGGACGACTCGGTGGCGAAGTTGGTGTGCCCGAAGGTGCGCAGCGGGTCGGCCTGCAGCAGGACACCCTGGTAGTTGGCGTCCTCGGCCTCGTACGACACCCATGGCACGGCGGCACCGCGACCGACCACGATCGACCGGGTGAGGGTGTTGTTGCCCTCGTTGGTCTCGGTGACCGTGTTGGTGGCGTCGGCGGTCGCGGTGATCGTCGCCCCGCCGCTGGTCGCGGTCCAGGTGCCGCTGATCGCCACGATGACCGTCGCGCCGGCTGCCACGGCCGGGGTGGTGCCGTTCAGCGTCGTGCCGCCCACCGTCAGCCGGGTGACCGTGCCGGCGGCCGCGCCGGTGGTGCCACGGTTGTTGACCGCGACGGTGAACGAGACCGCCGCCCCGACCGCCGGGTTCGGCGGGTTGGACGTGACGGCGAGCACCTGCAGGTCGGGTCCGGGCGCCTGGGCGACGACCAGCGGCGTCGGGTTGGCGCCGGTGTTGTTGCCCTCGTTCTGCTCGACGACGGTGTTGGCCGGGTCGACCCGGGCGCTGACGGTGTAGGAGCCCTGGGCCAGGGTGCCGATGGCCCGGCTGACCGGCAGCGAACCGCCGGCGGCGATCGGGCCGATGTCGGCGCTGGCCTTCACCACGCCGCCCAGCAGGAAGTCCAGCCGGGTGTTGCCGGACACCCGGTCACCGGTGTTGTTGACCGTGGCGGTCAGGCTCAGGTTGGTCGTCTCCGACGGCGACGCCGGGGTCCACGACACGTTCGTCACGGTCAGGTCCGGGTTCGGCGCCGGGGTGCCGCACACCTCCAGCTCGGCCACCTGACCGGCCGGGGCGCCGCTGTTGGAGTTGAACCGCAACTGCACGTCCGCGGTGGTCGCGGTGACCGGAACGCGTACGACGTTGTTGCCCTGGACGAACTGGTAGTTCGCGGCGGGCACCAGGCTGGTGTAGGTGGTCGCCGCCTGGTCGCGGCCGAGGATCTGGAAGTTCTGGGTACGGGTGCCCCAGGACGGGTCCGGGTTCAGCTTGACGGTGACCGCGGTGACGGCGTGGTTGGCGCCCAGCGCCACGGTCAGGTTCTGCGGGTAGCCGCCGCCCCCCTCCCAGTAGGTGCCGAGCTGGCCGTCGTTGGCCTTGTCCGGCGTGAAGGTGAACGTCGACCCGCTCGCCGTCATGGTCTTGCCCTGCGCGACGTTGACACACGTCGGCGGCTGGCTGCCGGTACGGGTGGTGGTGTTGCCGAACGCGGACAGGTTGCCGGCGCCGTCGCGGGCCCGGACCTGGTAGGAGACGGTCGCCGTCGGCGGCTGGCTGTCCTGGTACGTCAGCACGGTGCCCAGCGTCGCGATCAGGTTGCCGTCACGGTAGACGTTGTAGCCGGCCAGCCCGCTGCCGCCGGTGTCGGTGGAGGCACCCCAGTTCAGCGTGATGGTGTTGCCCGAGGTGCTGTGCGACAGGGTGCCCGGCACGGTGGGCGGGATGCTGTCGGTGCCGGTACGGGTCACCGTGTTGCTGTTGCCCGACCGGTTGCCGGCGTTGTCGCGGGCCCGTACGTAGTAGCTGACCGTCGCCGCCACCGGCTGGGTGTCGGCCCAGGTGGTGACGGTGCCGACGCTGTGGACCAGGGCGCCGTTGCGGTAGATGTCGTAGCCGGCCAGGCCGCTGCCGCCGGCGTTGTCGGTCGACGCACCCCAGTTCAGGGTGATCGTCGTGCCGGAGGCGGTGTAGGACAGGGTGCCCGGCACGCTCGGCGGGGTGGTGTCGGTGCCGCCGCCGGGGCCGTAGATCTCGACCTCGGACAGCTGCCCGGCCGGCCAGGCGCTGTTCGCGGTGATGTTGATCCGGACGTAGCGGGTGGTGGTCCGGTTGAAGGTGATGGTCACCGAGTTGCCGGCCACGGCCGGGTCGAACGTGTACGTACGGGACGCGACCACGTCGGTGAACGTCGACCCGTTGGTGCTGCCCTGCACGTTCAGCGTCTGGGTACGGGTGTTCCAGCCGGCGGTCGGCAGCTTGAGCACGACCCGGTCGATGGCGGTGGCGGTGCCGAGGTCGACGGTCAGCCACTCGGGGAAGGAGTGGTTGGTGCTCTCCCAGTAGGTGCTCTGGTTGCCGTCGACCGCCCGAGACGAGGCGTAGACGTCGGCGTGACCGCTCTCGGTGGTGGGGCGGCCCTGGGCGAGGTTGGTGGTCGAGCCGGTCGTGGTGCCGTAGACCTCGAGTTCGGCGAGCTGCCCGGCAGACCAGCCGGTGTTGGCGGTGATGTGGACCCGGACGAATCGGGTATTGGTCGCCGGGAAGTCGATGGTCACCGTGTTGCCGCTGGCCGGGTTGAAGACGTGGCCCTGCGGCGTGGTGATGTTGGCGAAGCTGACCCCGTCCTGGCTGCCCTGCACGGCCAGGGTCTGGGTGCGGGTGCCCCAGCCCGGCGGCAGCTTCAGCACGACCTGGTCGACTCCGGTGCTGGCGCCGAGGTCGATCTGGGCCCACTGCGGGAAGGCGTTGTTGGTGCTCTCCCAGTAGCTGCCGGCGTTGCCGTCGTTGAGGTTGCCGGCCGGGTTCTGGCCGTTGGTCGAGCTCGCGGCGGCGGTCTTGCCGAGCGCGAGGTTGGGGCCGCCGGCCGCGTGTGCCACGGCGGTGCCTCCCACGGTGGCGATCACGGCGGCCGCGACCGCTGTCGCCACCGCCCTGATCAGAGCGGATCTTCTCATCACTGTCCTTTTCGCTGTCGGGACGGTTCGGCCGGTGGCGCGGGGGCCACGGGCGCGGGGGTGTGCCGGCGCGGGGCCGGGGTGGGCCGCGAACGGCGAGCGGGACCGGATGGTGTTCACGGGCGGGATGGGTGCGGTGCTGGGTGGGCCGGTGGGCACCCCCGGGGCCGGGGTGGGGGCGACCAGCCGGTGCGTACGGCAGCCGAAGGCATCACCGGGCCTTGTCCGGGACGGAGGAGAGGGGCGGTCACCGTGGGTGTCCGCGTGGAAAATTGCGCCAGCCTGCTTTGAAACAAGCATGGCTTTGTTTGAATCTTTCGTTGCTTGGGGGCGAACTTTACCGACGTGCTACGGAGGCGTCAACGGCGTGATGTCGATGGATGTCTAGGGCGCGGTCAGTTCCCGCTGGAGCAGCAGGGTGTCGATCCACCGGCCGTGCTTGAAGCCGACCGCCCGGAGCCGGCCCGCGTCGACGAACCCCAGCCGGCGGTGCAGTGCGGCCGAGGAGGGGTCGCCGGTGTCGGCGATGACCGCGATCATCTGCCGGCAGCCCGCTGCGGTGGCCCGGCTGACCAGTTCCGACAGCAGGGCCTTGCCGATGCCGTGGCCGGTCGCGGTCGGTGCGAGGTAGACGGTGTCCTCCACCGTGTGCCGGTAGGCCGACTTCGGTCGCCACGGGCCGGCATAGGCGAAGCCGACCACGTCCCCGCCGGCCTGCGCGACGAGGAAGGGGAGACCCCGGGCCGCCAGGTCCCCGTGCAGTCGGGACCACTCGCCGGCGGTCGGCGGGGTCTCGGTGAAGGTGGCGACGGTCTGCTCGACGTAGTGCTTCATGATCTCGGCGACCGCGGTGAGATCGGCCGAAGTGGCGGGGCGGATGGTCGCTGGCGGCGTCGACACGGCGTCTCATTTCTCTATAGTGAAATGGAACGCTATTATAGTGAAATGCTCGATCTGGTGAAGCTGGGCGCCCGGGTCCAGGAACTGCGCCGCGACCGGGGCATGACCCTCGCCGAGGTGGCCGACGCGGCCGAGGTGAGCGTGAGCATGCTGTCCTCGGTCGAACGCGGCCAGAAGGTGCCGACCGTCGTGGTCCTCGCCCGCATCGCCGACGGGCTCGGCACCAGCCTGGCCGACCTCGTCACCGAGGCCGAGCACGTACGCGTCGTCGTCCGCCGCGCCACCGAACAGGACACGGTCGAGGAACCCGGCGGATGGCGGCGGACCATCGTCAGCCCCGTGGTGCCCGGAGTGAACTTCGAGTGGATACGCACCACCCTGCCCGCCGGCTGCGACGCCGGCGAGTTCCCCGCCTACGCGCCCGGCTCCCACGAGTTCGTGGCGGTCGAGCACGGCACCCTACGGCTGAGCCTCACCGACCGGGTGGTCGACCTGCGGGCCGGTGACTCCGTCTACTTCGCCGCCGACACCCCGCACGCCTACGCCAACCCCGGCACCGGGCCGTGCTCCTACCACGTGGCGGCACTGATCATGCGACCCCGGACCGCGCGTGCCCGCCCGGACGGACCGGCGGACCCGGCCGCCTGACAGCGGCCGGGCATCCGGGCGGGCCGGTGGGCGTCAGGCGCCCGGTTGGTACGCCGCCAGCGCCTTGAGCAGCAGGTCGACCAGCTCACGGCAGTCGGCCTCGCTGATGGTGAGCTGGGGCAGCAGCGGCAGCACTCCGAGCGAATAGCTGGTCAGCAGCCCCTGGTCACGGCAGGCCAGCCGGAACCGGTTCACCTCCCGCACCCGCCACGGCTCGCCGTTCTCGTCGATCAGTTCGATGCCGAGCAGCATCCCCTCGCCGCGTACGGCGCCCAGCCGCGGCTCCGACTCCGCCGCCGCGGCCAGCATCGCGACCAGGTCGGCGCTGCGCCGCCGTACGCCGTCGAAGAAGCCGTCGGCGGTGAGGACGTCGAGTACGGCCAGCCCGGCCGCCGCCCCGAGCGGGTGGCCGTCGGTGGTGGAGCCGTTGGGGAAACCGAGCCGCACCGGCGGGTGGGTCAGCGCGTCGAAGACGTGCGACCCGACGGCGAGCACGGCCAGCGGGAAGTAGCCGGCGCTCAGCCCCTTGCCGAGCACCAGCATGTCCGGCACCTCGGTCAGCCGCTCGATGTACGTCATCGCGCCGACCCGGCCGGCGCCGGTGGTCACCTCGTCGGCGATGGTGTGGATGCCGCGCCGCCGGCACTCGACGATCAGCGTCTCCAGGTAGTGCGGCGGCGCCGGAAGGAACGAGGTGCCGGAGACCGGCTCGAACATGACCGCCGTGACGTGCTCGGTGCCGACCGACTCGATCGCGTCGAGAACCGGCCGGATGCACCCACCGGTGCAGGCGCCGGGCTCGCACGACACCGGCGGCGGGGTGGTGACGTGCACGACGTGCTGGTCGACCGGCGCGGAGTAGTCGTGCAGGACCGGCTCGTCGGTCAGCGCCGTCGCCAGCGGGCCGGTGCCGTGGTAGGCGCTGTGCAGGGCGATCACGGTGTGCCGGTCGGTTTCGCCGGTCATCCGCCGGTAGAACCGGGACAGCATCGCCGCCGACTCGGTCATCTGGCTGCCGGTGTTGCCGAACCGGATGTGCCGCAGCGGCGCCGGCAGGGTGGCCGCGAGCGCGGCGGCATAGTCCACGGTGGACTGCGGCGGGTGCTCGTAGCGCATCACGGTGCCGGACGGCAGCACGTCGAGCTGGCGGGCCATCGCCCGCTTCACCGGCTCGCAGGAGTAGCCGAGGGTGACGTTCCACATCGACGACCGGGCGTCGAGGTAGCGCCGGCCGCCGGCGTCGACCACGTGGCTGTCCGCCCCGCTGACCAGGAACATGTCCGGATCGTTGTCGCGCAGGAACTCGCCCATCGGGGTCAGGCCGTGCCAGACGGCGTACCCGCTGCTTTCGATCATGGGTTCTTCCTTCGCAGGTCGGGGGCGAAACTGTGCAGGGCCGCGTCGACGATCCGGTCCACGTCGGGCAGCAGGGGAGCGAGCAGGGTGGGGCTGACCGGCGCCGGCACCGGGGCGCCGGTGATCAGGTCGATCCGCCCGGGGTCGGCCGCCCCGGTCTGGACCAGGTGCAGGGCGAGGTCGGTCATCACCGACCCGGAGCGCGGCTCCTCGTCGACGAGCAGGACCGGCCGGTCCGGCAGGACCATCGCGGCCACCCCGTCGCGGTCCAGCGGTGCCGCCGTACGCAGGTCGACCACCCGGGCGTCGACGCCCTGCCCGGCCAGCCGGTCGGCGGCGCGCAGGCAGGCGGCGACCGTGTTGCCGATGCCGACCATCGTCAGGTCGGCGCCGCCCCGGGCCAGCCCGGCGACCCCGAACGGCAGCGCGGCCGGCGACGGCTCGGGCTCGGGCAACTCCGCCCAGTCCGGGGTGAACAGCAGCGGCGACTCCAGCACGACCACCGGGTCGGGATGGGTCAGCGCGGTCCGCAGCAGGCCGGCGAGCGAGTTCGGCGAGCCGGGTACGGCGACCACCAGGCCGGGGATGCGGCTCAGCAGCCCGTACGGGGCGTGCTCGTGCTGGGCGCCGAGGTGCTCGCCGCCCCGGCTGAAGCCACGGACGACCAACGGCACCGAGAACTGCCCGCCCGACATGTAGCGCCAGGTGGTGACCTGGTTGACCAGCTGGTCGAAGGCGCTGTAGAGGAAAGCGATCCGGGCGATGCTGACCAGCACCCGCCGGCCGGTCAGGGCCATCCCGAGCGCCATGCCCAGCATCGCGTTCTCGGCGATCGGCATCCGGACCATCCGGTCGCCGCCGTACCGCGCGACCAGGTCGTCCTGCTGGTAGGTGCAGAACATGCTCATCGTCGGCTGGGCGGTCAGCGCGTCGCGGACCGCCGCCCCGATCGGGTGCGGGCGGCTCACCGGGCCGCGCCGATCAGCGCGTCGCCGGTGACCGTGATCCCGGTCCCGGCGGTCGCCGGGTCGGGCCCGCCGGCGTCGACCACCCGGCGGATCAGCGCGTCCGTCTCGGCGGCGACCTCGGCGCGCAGCGCGGTCAGGTCGGCGGTGATCCGATCGGCGGCGACGGTCAGCGGGTCGCGGGCCAGCCAGCGTTCGCGTTCGGCCGCCGGGCGGTATTCCGCCGGCGGCCGTGGACCCAGCTGGGAGTGGAAGTGCCGCAGGTAGGTGTGGGCGACCAGCACCCCGACCCCGCCGCCGTCCCGGCAGGCGGCGAGCGCGCCGGTGGCGGCCTCGTGCACCGCCTCGACGTCGTTGCCGTCGACCTCGACGTGCGGCAGCCGCAGGCCACGGACGAGTTCGGTCGGGGTGAGGTGGCGCACCAGCGGGCTGGCGGTGCGGTCCTGCCAGCCGTTGTCCTCGCAGACCACGAGCAGCGGCAGCCGCTGCGCGGCGGCGATCATCAGGGTCTCGTACGCGCCACCGGCGCTCAGCGCCCCGTCGCCACAGAAGACGATCACGGCCCGGCCGGCGCCGTCGAGCTTCGCGGACATCGCCGCGCCGGCCGCGATCGGGAGCTGGGCCGCGACGATCGACGTCGACCCGAGCAGGTGGTTGGCCCGGTCGGCGAGGTGCATCGAGCCGGACTTGCCGCCGCACACCCCGCCGTCGCGGCCGAGGATCTCGCGCAACAACGGCTCGGGCGGGCTGCCGGCGGCGAGCGCGTGACCGTGGCAGCGGTAGAAGCTGACCACCCACTCGTCGGGCCGGCGGGCGGCGAGCACGCCGACGGCGACGGCCTCCTGGCCGGTGTAGGGATGTGTCGCGCCGGGCACGAGCCCCTGCCCGGCCAACCGCAGCACGCCCTCTTCGAAGAGTCGGATTTCGAGCATGGCGCGGTATGCGGACAACAGATCCATGGTGCGGTCCCGTCAGGAGTTCGTTGGCTTGCGTGGTGCGGTTCCGGGCGGAGGAAACGCAGGACGCCGGGTACGCCGTACGGCTCGTGACTAACTGCTGGAGCCAGCTTTCGGGCTGGTCGGCTCGGCTGTCAACAAAACCTCAGAGGATGGCGCGTTAGTGCCACTCTCGGTGGGCCGATCATCGACCGATGTCGGCATCATTGTGCCGAACCGGGTGTTCCGTACGATGCTCGCGCCGGTGCCGGCCAGCGCCGCGGCGGCGAAGGCGAGCAGGGTCGGGACCATGCCCCACCACTGGGCCAGCGCCCCGCCGAGCAGCGCGCCGACCGGGATGGCCAGCGCGCCGATCGTCCGGCTCATCGCGATCACCCGGCCCAGCTGGTGGGTCGGCACCAGCGACTGCTGGAGGGTGGCGGTGGCGATGAACCACACCGTCGCGCAGTAGCCGAAGACCGCCTCGTAGGCGACCAGGGCGGCGAACGGCGGGGCGATCGCGGCGGCCGGGATCAGGAACAGGGCGGCCCCGGCCAGCGGGGCGAAGAACGGCACCACCCGCACCATCCGCAGCCTGCGGATGACCCACCCGGCCGTCCCGACCGCCACCAGCGACGCCACGCTGTTGACCACGTAGGCGGCCCCGACCAGGCCCGGCGACAGGTGCAGTTCCTGGTAGGCGAAGACGAGGTAGAGCGCGCCGAGCGCGGAGCCGCCGAAGTTGAGCGCCGCGGCGGTGACCGCGATCCGTACCAGGAGGGGCTGGCCGCGCAGCACCGCGACGCCGTCGCGCAGCGCCCGGACCATGCCGGACGCCTCGGCGGACCGGCGGGCCAGCGCCTCGCGGGAGGGACGCATCGTGGCGAAGGCGAGGATGGACAGCACCCGGGTGCCCGCGTCCACGCCCATCGCCGCCGCCGCGCCCCACCACTGCACCAGCGTTCCGGCGACGGCCGGCCCCGCCACCTGCCCGACCGACCGGGCCCCGGCCATCGCGGAGTTCGCCGCGACCAGCTTGTCGCGCGGCACGAGCACCGGTACCACGGCCTGCAGCCCGATGGTGATCAGCCCGCCGAGCACCCCGGTCACGACCGCGACGGCGCCGAGCAGCACCAGCGAGAGCAGGCCGCCGACGGCGGCGACCGGCACCAGCAGGACGGCCAGGCCGTAGCCGAGGCTGGCCAGGATCAGCAGCCGGCGGGGCGACCGGGCCCGGTCGACCAGCACGCCGAGCACCGGCGCGGCGAACGCCTGTGCCCCGAACTCCAGCGCGAAGAGCACGCTCGCGGCCAGCGGCGACGCTCCCAGGTGGAGGATCGCGAGGGTGGGCAGGGCCAGCGCGGTGATCTGGGTGCCGACCACGCCGACACCGTGCGCGGTGACGAGCGATCCGAGCCCGTGACCGGCCGTACGGGACCAGGGTCTGCGGCGGGTTGCCATCGACGCAGCTTAGTTCGACCCGGGTCACGCTGACCGCGAGTAGCAGCCTTGACGCGGTCCGTAGGGCCAGTTAGTTTGGTCAATCTCCGGGCGGAGAGTGGCCGGCTGCGTGTTTCGCCTCATCGAGGCGCGTCACGGGCCCGGCCACGGGCAGGACATGCGGCGCCACGGGTCGGCCGGCATCACGCCGGCGGGTCACGGTCCCAAGGTCCGCTCGCACCGCACTGGAGCAGTCATGGCACTTCACCGCGCAGACGAACTCGACAGCGACGCCGCCGCCTACCGCATCTTCGGCGCGACCCGCGACAAGAAGTCCTGGCGCGCGACCGACATCATCGGCGACGCCATGCGCCGCAAGGACTGGGACCGCACCGAGTCCGCGTGGCGGGTCGCGTCGCGCGGCTACTACGCCGAACAGGCCGGCCTGGTCGCCGCCGCCACCCTGGCGACCCACACCGAGGACGCGCCGCTGCGCTTCAGCCTGGCCCTGGCCACCGCCGACGAGGCCCGGCACGCCGACGCCTTCTACCAGTACGCCAAGGCGATCGGCGGCGAGCCGGAACCGGACGCCCCGGAGACGGTGGAACCGCTCAACGAGATGCTGGTCAGCCTGCCGCACATGGGGCGGGCGCTGGTGCACACCATCCTCGAAGGGCTGGCGGCCGACGAGTTCATCCTGTTCCAGGAGATCTTCGCCGGCGACCCGCTCGGCCGGCTCTACGAGGCCGTCCGCGGCGACGAGATCCACCACATCGCCATCGGCCTGAACTACCTCGCCCGGGTCTCCAAGACCCGCCAGGGCGCCGAACTCTGGCGCGAACACGGCCAGGAGTGGCACGACCTGGGCTTCAACATCACCTCTCTCGACAGCATCTCCGCCAAGTGCGGTGCGCTGACCGGCCGCGACCCGAAGCGGATCAAGGCCTGGTTCGTCCGCCGGCACCGCGCCCGGTTGCGCGCCGCCGGTGTGGAGTTCACGAGGGGAGGTGAACACGGATGAAGATCAAGAAGGTGGGCCTGAAGAAGGTCACCCACGGCACGTGCAAGTACCAGGTCGACCTCAAGCGGTCGGCCAAGTGATCCAGACGCCCGGGCGGTGCCACCGCCCCGCCCGGGCGTACCCCCGGCCCCACCAGTCTGCGGAGGTGACCCCGTGGCCATCTGCCTCGCGGCCATGCCGTGGCAGTCGCTGGACTGCCCCTCGCTGCCCCTCGGCCTGCTCAAGGCCATCACCGTCGCCACCGGACGGCCGGAGCCGGCGACCTACCACGGCGGCACCCGGTGGGCCGAGTTCCTGCTCGCCGCCACAGACGGCGGGATCGGGCCGGCGGAATACACCGACGTCGCCGAATCCGGCCTCTTCCACGGACTGGGCGACTGGGTCTTCGCCGGGGTGCTGCACGACGACGACGAGTTCGGCGTCGCCGAGCTGCGGCGGTACGCCGCCGACCTCGACGTCGACATCGACGTGGTCACCCGGATGCGCCCGCACGCCGCCGCGTTCGTCGACGCCGCCGCCCGCGACATCCTCGCCACGAACCCGACCATGGTCGGCTTCAGCACCACCTTCATGCAGAACGCGCCGAGCCTGGCCACCGCCCGCCGGCTGCGCGAACTGGCACCCGACCTGATCATCGTCTTCGGCGGCGGCAACTGCGACGGCGCCATGGGCACCGCCATGCACCGCAACTTCCCGTTCATCGACCACGTCATCCGGGGCGAGGGCGAGATCGCCTACCCGGCCCTGCTCGACGCCGTCGACGGGAAGATCCCGTACGCCGACGTACCCGGACTGTCCTGGCGCGACGGCGACCAGCGGCACGACAACCCGCAGGGCGGCCTCGTCCCGCCCGGACTCATCCCGGTGCCGGACTTCGACGACTGGTTCGAGCTGATGGCCGACTCACCGGTCAACGAGTACGTCGAACCGAAGCTGGTCCTGGAGAGCGCCCGCGGCTGCTGGTGGGGGGAGAAGCACCACTGCACGTTCTGCGGCCTCAACGGCACCGGCATGCAGTTCCGGGCCAAGTCGCCGGATGCCGTGATCGCCGAACTGACCACACTGGTCAGCCGGCACCAGACCCTCGACGTGATCATGGTCGACAACATCATCGACAACCGCTACTTCCGCGACGTGCTGCCCCGCGTCGCCGACCTCGACTGGGACCTGCGCATCCACTACGAGGTGAAGTCCAACCTGCGCCCCGACGAGATCGAGGCGCTGCGGCAGGCCGGCGTCACCCACGTCCAGCCCGGCATCGAGTCGCTGATCAGCCCCGTACTCAAGCTGATGGACAAGGGCGTCACCGGCGTCCGCAACGTCCGTACGCTGCGCGACTGCGAATCCGCGGCGCTGACCGTGACCTGGAACTGGCTCTACGGCTTCCCGAGCGAGCGCGGCGCCGACTACCAGGCGATCCTGCGCCAGGTACCGGCCCTGATCCACCTCCAGCCACCGGCCGGCCTGGCCCGCATCCTGCTCGAACGGTTCAGCCCCTACTTCGAGAACCCGCTGCTCGGCTTCCCCGAGCGCCGGCCGGCCCGGCTCTACGACCACGTCTACGCGCTGCCGGCCGACCAGCTGACCGACATGGTCTATCTCTTCGACACCGAGCCGGCCGGACTGTCCGACGCCGACGCCGAACCGCTCGCCAAGCTGATCAACCTGTGGAACGACGGATACCCGTCCAGTGCGCTGCGGGTGGTTCGCGACGACGACGAGGAGATCGTGATCGCCGACCGGCGGGTCGGCTGGCCCGAACGCGACCACCACATCGTCGGGGCGCCGTTCGTCGCCGGCTACCGGGAACTGGCCAACGGCCGTACGGCGAAGGCCCTCGCGGCCCGGCTCGCCGACCACGGGCTGCCGGCCGAGAAGGTCGACGCCTGGCTGCGGGAACTGTCCGAGCACGGGCTCGTCTTCACCGAACAGGACCACTGGATCGCGCTGGCGACCACCATCGAGCCGCTGAAGGTGGGCTGACGATGACCACGACGACCCGACCCGCGGTCGACATCGCCGCGCTGCGCGCCGACCCGGCGGCCCACAGCCTCCAGGTGGTCGACCTGCCCGAGCCGCTGCGGTTCGGGCAGGACCCGGTGCAGGATCTCGAACACCTGCGGCTGCTGCGCACCCTGACCAGCCACGCCGTACGGCTGCGCTGGACGATCAGCGGCCGGCCGGCGTTCCCGCTGGAGACGTACACCCACTTCGTCGCGCCGTCCGACGGTGTCGACCTCGACGGCATGAACCACGCCGTCGAGTGGGCCCGCGACTACCGGTACGGCACGTACTACTACCGCCGCGGCCCCGGCATCGTCACCGTCAAGGACGTCCGGCCCGGTCAGCCCGGCGCCCGGATGGTGATCGAGGAGGGCGCCGACCGGTTCGAGCGGCTCGCCGAGTCACCCGACGGCGTCCCCGGGCCGGGCGACGACGAACTCGTCGCTGACGCGGTCGAGGCGGGGCTCGCCGTCGAGGCGGGCGGCCGGGCGCTGGTGCTGCCGTACCGGATGCGGCACTGGCCGGTGCCCTACCTCGCGGTGTGACGGGCGGGCGCGGTTCCGGTCGAGTGCCGGCCCGGCGGGCGGCTTTCAGACCCAGCCGCGCCGGGCCGCCTGCACCCCGGCCTGAAAGCGGGTGGCGGCGTCGAGGCGCTGCATCAGCACCGCCACCCGCCGGGCGAACGTCCGCTTGCTCATGTGCAGCCGCGCCGCCGCCTGCTGGTCGGTGAGCCCGTCGCCGAGCACCCGGACCAGGTCCCGCCCGCCCTCGACGCCGTCGATCCCGGCGGCGACCCGGGCCGCCTCCGCCCGCCGCGCCGCGGCCTCCCAGGCGGCGCCGTACGCGGCCGCCAGCGAGCCGGCCAGCACGACGTTGCGCATCCTGGTCAGCCGGTCCGCCTTCGGATGCCCGGAATCCTGGTAGGGCAGGTAGAGCACGGCCCGGTCCCGGATCACGAGGAAGTAGGGAATCTGCGACGACGCCGGCAGGGCGATCCCGCTGCGGGCCAGGGCGGCGAGCGGCCCGGCCGGCGGTTCCGGTACGGCGGCGTGCAGCAGCCGGACGGTGACCCCACGGGCCCGCAGGCTCTCGAAGAGGTGCGCCGGCAGCGGCAGCCGGTGCGGCGCCGGCACCAGCACCAGCAGTTCGTCGCGGGTCAGTTCGGCCAGCTCGGCGGCGACCAGGGCGAGATTGATCTCGGCGGCCGGGCCGCGCCGCTCCTGGTACGTGGCCCGGTGCGGCAACGTCCGGTCGGGTCCGGCGGCCAGCCGCGTCGACGCGGTGTCGTCTCCGGTCACGTGATCACCCGTCGACCGCGGGAGTGTGCCACTCGGGCGCCCCGACGATGTCCCAGCCGTTGATGACACCGGTCAGCCGGGCGCACAGCTCGTGCAGGCAGTGCTGGGCCCGCTCGTCGTCGGCCACCGCGACGAACGCGGCGATCCACATCATCCCCGCCCGCTCGATGACCTTGACGTGCTCGACCCGGTCGGTCTCGGCGCGCAGTCCGAGGACCAGGTCGCGCAGCGTCTCCGGCGTCAGCGGAGTGCGGTCCTCGCCGACCGGGGCGAGGGATACGGCCGATAGCTGCATGTTTTCCGTCCAGGGGTCGTGGACATCCTTGCGGATTCATTCTTTTCTTTGTCTTCGAATGCGGTCAACGAGCGGAAATAGGCGTGAAAACGCCTGGCGCGATCACGCCACGGCGGCCGTCGGCACCCTTGCCAACCCGAAGATCGTCTGAGACGGTGTTCGGCAGGGCGAGGAGGCCGAGTTGTTCAGATCCCTTGGTCTGTCGACGACGGCGGAGGCCGTCTACCGCGCGATGCTGGCGGAGCCGACCTGGGGAGTGGCCGAACTCGCGCGGTCGGTCGAGGTGTCGACACGCCAGGTGCACGACGCGCTCGACGAGCTGATCGAACTCGCCCTGGTGCGGGAGTCGGGCGACATCCCGGGCCGGCTGCGGCCGACGAACCCCGAGGTTGGCCTCGCCCCGCTGCTGGCCCGCGCCAGGGCCAGCATCGCCCGGCAGCAGTACGAGATCGAGGCCACCCAGGCCGCCGTGGAGGCGCTCGCCGAGGCGCACAGCGACAACCGGCAGCGCGACCGGCTGGTCCGTCTGCCCACCCTCGACGCGGTGCGGGACCGGCTGGAACACCTGGCCGCCCTGGCCGGCTCCGAGTGCCTGTCGTTCATTCCGGGCGGCCCGCGCAAGCTCGACGCCATCGCGGTCAGCCGACCATTCCACCGCCGCGCACTCGAACACGGAATCACGGTCCGGGCCGTCTATCAGGACAGCTTCCGCAACGACCCGGAAACGCTGGCGTACGCGCGTTGGTTCAGTGAAATGGGGGGAGAGGCCCGGACCGTCCCACTAATCCATTTTCAACTGACAGTCGTCGATCGTCGGCTGGCCCTGCTCCCGATCGACCCGGCCGACCCGCGCAAGGGCGCGGTCGAGATCCACAGCCCCGGGGTGACCACCGCCGTCTGCGCCCTCTTCGACCAGGTGTGGTCGTCCGCCACCCCGTTCGGCAGCGCCGCGCCCGTCGACGACAACGGTCTCGAACCGCCCGAGCGGGAACTGCTCCGGCTGCTCGGCGACGGCCACACCGACGAGTCGGCCGCCCGCCGGCTCGGCCTGTCCGTCCGGACGATCCAGCGGATGATGTCCGACCTGACCGACCGGCTCGGTGCCGCCAGCCGCTTCCAGGCCGGCGCGAACGCCGTACGCCAGCATTGGCTGTGAGCACCGGACCGCCCGGATCATCGACTTTCGGCGACTGGTCGCCGGCCGTCCCCGACACCTAGCGTGGTCGGCAGGGCGAGCCGGACCCGGCCCGCCACCGTCACACGGAGGGGAACCGATGGACGCCCCCAAGTCCGGCAAGCAACCCGCGGCCCGCCACGGTGCCGGCGACAACCAGACCTACCTCGGCGTCCCACTCCTCAACAAGATCGTCCTCTTTGCCGGGCTGCCCGCCCTCGTACTGGTGCTCGGGTTCGGCCTTCCCCCGCTCGCCCGCTGGGCGCTGAGCTGGGAGGTCGGGCTGCCGATGGGCTTCGTCTTCCGGCTCTTCGCCGGCATCGACCGACCCTGGGAGATCGCCGTCAACATGGCCATCTGGCTCGCGGTGGTGGCCGGGATCGCCCTCACGACGATGACCGAGTCGCTGAAACTGACGGTCGGCGACACCGAGCTGCGGATCGAGCGGGGCGAGGAGAAGTGGACCATCCCCCGTGCCGACGTGGCCGCCGTCTTCGTCGACGGCACCAAGGTGGTCGTCCTCGACCACGAGTCCCGCCAACTGCTGTACGAGACCCACGAGGCCGCCCCGACGGTCATCGCCGACGCCTTCCGCGGCCACGGATACCCGTGGCGGGACACCGACCCGTTCACCGACCTCTACCGCCCCTGGCACGTCCACACCGCCGACCTGCCGCCCGCCGTCCACGACCTGCTCGCGATCCGCGCCTCGGCCCTGAAGAAAAAGGCCCACAAGGAGGTACGCGACCTGCGCGGCGCGATCCTCAAGCTCGACTACGCCGTCCGGGACGAGGGCACCCAGCAGTACTGGCGCCCCCTCGTACGGTCGTGACCCGGTGCTCTCCGCCGCCACCGGACAGCCGCGAACCGGCGGCGTCGCTACCGTGACCGGTATGGTCCGCGTCCTCCTCGTCGACGACGACTCCATGGTCCGCCTCGGGCTGGCCACGGTGCTCGGCGCCGGCCGGGACATCGAGGTGGTGGGGGAGGCGGCCGACGGCGCCGAGGCCCTGGCCGCCGTCGCCCGGCTGCGGCCGGACGTCGTACTCATGGACATCCGGATGCCCGGTATGGACGGCCTGGCCGCCACCGAGGCCCTGCGTGCGGTCGCCGGCGGACCGGCGGTAATCGTCCTCACCACGTTCGACACCGACGCCCACATCCTGCGGGCACTGCGGGCCGGGGCCAGCGGCTTCCTGCTCAAGGACACCCCGCCGCTGGAGATCATCGACGCGGTACGCCGGGTCGCCGCGGGCGAGTCGATGCTGTCCCCGTCGGTGGTCGGCAAGTTGATCGAACACGTGGTGCGCGACGAGGACCGCGCCGACCGCACCGACCGGGTGGCGCGGGCCCGGAGCATGCTGGGCCGCCTCACCGGACGCGAGCGCGAGGTGGCCGAGGCGGTCGGCCAGGGCCTGTCCAACGCCGAGATCAGCGTCGAGCTGTTCATGAGCGTCGCCACCGTCAAGGCGTACGTCTCCCGGCTGCTGACCAAGATGGAGTGCGCCAACCGGGTGCAGGTCGCCATCCTCGTCCACGACGCCCGGGGCTGACGCGGCGCCGGCCCCGGCGTCCGGCCGGAGCCCCGGTCAGCCGGTGCGGTCCTTCAGCGGATACGGGATGAAGGTGCTGCGGTTCTCGTCGAGGTCGAGGCGGCGGCTGATGGGGGCGGCGGCCCGCTGCGGGCAGGTCATCCGCTCGCAGGTCTTGCAGCCGGGGCCGATCGGGGTCGCGGCGTCGGTGGCGTGCAGGTCCATGCCGGCGGAGTAGACCAGCCGGCCGGCGTGCCGGGTCTCGCAGCCGAGCCCGATGGCGAAGACCTTGCCGGGCTGGCCGTAGCCGCCGTGGTGCCGGATCACGGTGCGGGCGATCCACAGGTAGCGCTGCCCGTCCGGCATCGCCGCGACCTGGGTCATCACCCGGCCCGGCGCGCTGAACGCCTCGTACACGTTCCATAGTGGACAGGTGCCGCCCGAGCGGGAGAACGGGAACCCGGTCGCCGACTGCCGCTTGGACATGTTGCCGGCCCGGTCGACCCGCACGAACGAGAACGGCACGCCGCGCGCCTTCGGCCGCTGCAACGTGCTCAGCCGGTGACAGACGCTTTCCCAGCCCATCGCGAAATGGTTGGTCAACAGGTCGATGTCGTAGCGCATCGTCTCGGCCGCGGACAGGAACCTCTGGTACGGCAGGATCACCGCGGCCGCGAAGTAGTTGGCCAATCCCACCCGCATGAGAATCTGCGTCTGCACATCGTCGAACCGCTCCTGTTCGATGATCTCGTCAATGATGTCGGTGTATTCGAGAAGCGCGATCTGGGCACCCATCCGGATCGCCTCCTGCCCGGCCCGCAGCGACGTCGACAGGTGCAGGGTGCGGGTCTGCGGCCGGTAGCGGTGCAGGTCGCCGGCGAGCGCGTCGGTGTCCTGCCGGGCGATCCGGATGCCGTGCCGGTCGGCCAGCCGGTCCCGCAGCGCCGACCGGGCCTCGCCGCGCCGTACGCCGATGCTCCCGGCCAGCGCCTCGGCCGCCTCGTCCAGCTCCGGCACGTAGTTCTGCCGCCGGTAGAAGAAGTCGATGACCTGGTCGTGCGGGCTGCGCCCACCGACGGTGTCGCGGTCGCCGACCAGCTCGGTGAGCTGCTCGTTGACCTGCTGGTAGCGGCGGTGCAGGTCGATCACCGCCTCGGCGACCTCGGGCAGCCGGCTGGCCAGCTCGGTCAGGTCGGGCACGCTGGCCCGGGCGCCGAGCGCCTCCCGCAGGTTCGCCACCAGCCGGGGCGCGTCGTGCGGGGCGAAGAACGCGGTGTCGATGCCGAACACCTCGGTGATCCGCATCAGCACGGCCACGGTCAGCGGCCGGGTGTCGTGCTCGATCTGGTTGAGGTAGCTCGGCGAGATGGCGAGCTGCCGGGCCAGTTCGATCTGGCTGATGCCCCGGTCCTCGCGCAGCCGGCGCAGCCGGGCGCCGGCGAACGTCTTGGTCATCGCGACTCCTCTCCGGCCGGGATTCCGACACGTTAACACCTCTGCTAAAGGACGCTTTCGCAAGTTGGCAAAAAGCGCTTTCCAGTTTTCAATAATTGGCCGATTACGTATCTCGACCCGGTGATCCGCCCGGTGCCATGGTGGGGACACGCCGTTCCCGGATGACCGAAGGAGAGCCCCATGAGCACAGCGGCAGAGCAGTTGCGGAACGAGTGGGCCACCCAGGCCCGGTGGCAGGGCGTCGAGCGCACCTACCGCGCCGAGGACGTCGTACGGCTACGCGGGGCGATCCAGGAGGAACACACCCTCGCCCGGCGCGGCGCGCAGCGGCTGTGGCAGCTCCTGCACGAGGAGGACTACATCCACGCCCTCGGCGCGCTCACCGGCAACCAGGCCGTGCAGATGGTCCGCGCCGGCCTCAAGGCCATCTACCTGTCCGGCTGGCAGGTCGCCGCCGACGCCAACCTGTCCGGCCACACCTACCCCGACCAGAGCCTCTACCCGGCCAACTCGGTGCCCGCCGTGGTCCGCCGGATCAACAACGCGCTGCTGCGTGCCGCCCAGATCACCACCGCCGAGGGCACCCCGACCGACCACGACTGGCTCGCCCCGATCGTCGCCGACGCCGAGGCCGGTTTCGGCGGTGTCCTCAACGCGTACGAGCTGATGACCGCGATGATCGCGGCCGGCGCGGCCGGCGTGCACTGGGAGGACCAACTCGCCTCCGAGAAGAAGTGCGGCCACCTCGGCGGCAAGGTGCTGATCCCGACCGGCCAGCACGTGCGGACCCTCAACGCCGCCCGGCTCGCCGCCGACGTCGCCGGCGTACCGTCGGTGATCGTCGCCCGGACCGACGCGCAGGCCGCCACCCTGATCACCACCGACGTCGACGAGCGCGACCGGCCCTTCACCACCGGCGAGCGGACCGCCGAGGGCTTCTACCGGGTACGCAACGGCGTCGAGCCGTGCATCGCCCGCGGCCTCGCCTACGCCCCGCACGCCGACCTGCTCTGGATGGAGACCAGCAAGCCGGACCTGGAGGTGGCCCGGCAGTTCGCCGAGGCGATCAAGGAGCGCTACCCGGACCAGCTGCTGGCCTACAACTGCTCGCCGTCGTTCAACTGGCGCAAGCACCTCGACGACGCCACCATCGCCAAGTTCCAGCGCGAACTCGGGCACATGGGCTACAAGTTCCAGTTCATCACCCTGGCCGGCTTCCACGCGCTGAACTACTCCATGTTCGATCTGGCCCGCGGCTACGCCGCCGACGGGATGCCGGCGTACGTCTCACTCCAGGAGAAGGAGTTCGCCGCCGAGGCCGCCGGCTACACCGCGGTCAAGCACCAGCGTGAGGTCGGCACCGGCTACTTCGACCTGATCAGCACCGTGCTCAACCCCGCCGCCGAGACGACCGCGCTGCGCGGTTCGACCGAAGAGGAGCAGTTCGCATGACACTCCAGGTCACCGGCCCGATGGGGGACCGGTTCGAGGAAGTCCTCACCCCGCACGCACTGGAGTTCCTGGTCGCCCTCGACCGGGAGTTCGCCGCCCGCCGGGTGGCGCTGCTGGACACCCGCCGCGCCCGCCGCGCCCGGTACGCCTCCGGCCAGCTGCCCGACTTCCTGCCCGAGACCGCCGCCGTCCGCGCCGACCCGACCTGGCGGGTGGCGCCGCCGGCACCCGGACTCGTCGACCGCCGGGTGGAGATCACCGGCCCGATCGACCGGAAGATGACCGTCAACGCCCTGAACTCCGGGGCCAGGGTGTGGCTCGCCGACTTCGAGGACGCCACCGCCCCGACCTGGCACAACGTCGTCAACGGCCAGCTCAACCTGATCGACGCCCTCGACCGGCGGATCGACTTCACCAGCCCGCAGGGCAAGCGGTACGCCCTGTCCGACGACCCGGCCACCATCGTCGTCCGGCCGCGCGGCTGGCACCTGGTCGAGAAGCACATCGTCATCGACGGCCGCCCCGTCTCGGCCAGCCTGGTCGACTTCGGGCTCTACCTCTTCCACTGCGCGCGGCGGCAGCTCGACGCCGGTCGCGGACCCTACTTCTACCTGCCCAAGCTGGAGACGCACCGCGAGGCGCGGCTGTGGAACGACGTCTTCGTCTTCGCCCAGCGCTACCTCGGCATCCCGCAGGGCACGATCCGGGCCACCACCCTGATCGAGACCATCACGGCCGCGTTCGAGATGGAAGAGATCCTGTACGAGCTGCGGGAACACTCCGCCGGCCTGAACGCCGGCCGGTGGGACTACATCTTCAGCGTCATCAAGAACTTCGGGCAGTGGCCGGACTACGTCCTGCCGGACCGCGTCGACGTGACGATGACCGTGCCGTTCATGCGGGCGTACACCGAACTGCTGGTGCGGACCTGCCACAAGCGCGGCGCGCACGCCATCGGCGGCATGGCCGCCTTCATCCCCAGCCGGGACCCGGCGGTCAACGAGGTCGCCCTCGGCAAGGTCCGGGCCGACAAGGAACGCGAGGCCGGCGACGGGTTCGACGGCTCGTGGGTCGCCCACCCGGGGCTGGTCCCGGTCTGCCGCGAGGTCTTCGACGCCGTACTCGCCGACCGGCCGAACCAGCTCGACCGGCTCCGCGACGACGTCTTCGTCACCGCCGCCGACCTGCTCGCCGTCGACAAGACGCCGGGCCAGGTCTCGCTGGCCGGGGTACGGTCCAACATCGCCGTCGCCCTGCGCTACTTCGACGCGTGGATCGCCGGCACCGGCGCGGTCGCCATCTTCGACCTGATGGAGGACGCCGCCACCGCCGAGATCGCCCGCTGCCAGGTGTGGCAGTGGCAGGCCCACGGCACGCCGCTGGCCGACGGCGGCGTCGTCACCGCCGACCTGGTCCGGTCGCTGGTCGCCGAGGAGTCGGCGAAGCTGGCGCAGGGACGCAGCGGCGCCGACCGTGACCGCGCCCTCGCCGCGGCGACGGTCTTCGACCAGAACGCCCTCGCCGAGGACCTGCCGGCGTTCTTCACCACCGACGCCTACGCCCGGCACCTGGTCGAGTCGACGTAGGTGTCACTGTCGGAGCCCACAGCGAATTCGGCGAGTTCGCTGTGGGCCGCGACAGGCGGCCGGACCCGGACAGGCAGCCGGACCCGCGACGCCGGGAGACGGGGCCAGCGCGGCCGGCCCGCCCGGCCCTAGCCTCTTACCCATGGAGACGAACTGGGCCGGTAACCACACCTACCGGGCGGCCGGGGTGCACGCGCCGGCATCCGTGGACGAACTGCGCGACGTCGTGGCCCGCGCGGACCGGGTGCGGGCGCTCGGCTCCCGGCACTCGTTCACCGACATCGGCGACACCGCCGGCCTGCTCCTGTCGCTGGCCGCGCTGCCGGCCGGCGTCGACATCGACCCGGACCGCCGCCAGGTCACCGTCGGCGGTGGCGCCCGCTACGGCGAGGTCGCCGAAGCGCTGCACGCCAAGGGCTGGGCGCTGGCCAACCTCGCCTCCCTGCCGCACATCTCGGTCGCCGGGGCGGTCGCCACCGGCACCCACGGCTCCGGCGACCGCAACGGATCCCTCGCCACGGCGGTCGCCGCCGTCGAGATCGTCGGACCGGACGGCGCCGTCCGCCGGCTCACCCGGACCGACCCGGACTTCGACGGCAGCGTCGTCGCCCTCGGCGCGCTCGGCATCGTCGTCACGCTGACCCTCGACATCGAGCCGGCGTACGACGTACGGCAGACCGTCTACACCGGACTGCCCTGGGACACCGTGTTCACCGACCTCGACGCGGTCACCGCCGGGGCGTACAGCGTCAGCCTCTTCACCGACTGGGTCGGCGACCGCGTCGACCAGGTGTGGCGGAAGAGCCGCGCCGGCGAACCACCGGCGGACTTCCTCGGCGCACCCCGGGCCGACGGCACCCGGCACATGCTGGCCGGCGCCGACGTCGCGGCCGTCACCGGGCAGCACGGCGTACCCGGCCCGTGGCACGAGCGGCTGCCGCACTTCCGGATGGCGTTCACCCCCAGCCGGGGCGAGGAACTCCAGAGCGAATACCTGGTGCCGAGACGGCACGCCGCGGCGGCGATCACCGAACTGCGCCGGCTCGGCCCCCGGCTCGCGCCGGTGCTCCAGGTCGGCGAGATCCGTACGGTGGCCGCCGACCGGCTCTGGCTGAGCGGCGCGTACGGCACCGACGTCGTCGCCCTGCACTTCACCTGGATACGCGACACCCCCGCCGTGTACAGGGTGCTGCCGGCGATCGAGGAGGCGCTGCTGCCGCTCGGCGCCCGCCCGCACTGGGGCAAGTGCTTCGTCGCGACCGGTGCGGAGCTGCGGTCGGTGTATCCCCGGCTCGACGACTTCGCGCGGCTGCGCGACCGGGTCGACCCGACCGGCAAGTTCGGCAACGCCTTCGTCGACCGGGTGCTCGGGTCAGCGTAGGTCCAGCACGCCCCGGTCGAGGACCGGCCGGCCCCGGCCGTCGACCGCCTGGAAGAGGGCGCCGGCCGGGCGCCGCCACACCAGCACGGTCAGGGTGTCGCCGGGGAAGAACGGCGCGCTGAACCGGGCGCTGATCCGCCGTACCCGGTCGGGGTCGCCGCCGGCGACGGTGTGCAGCAGGGTCCGGCCGGCGAAGCCGTACGTGCACAGTCCATGTAGGACGGGCCGGGGCAGGCCGGCGCGGGCGGCCACCGCGGGATCGGAGTGCAGCGGGTTGCGGTCGCCGCTGAGCCGGTAGAGCAGTGCCTGGTCGGGGCGGACCGGGTGGCTGACGGTGTGGTCGGGGTGGTCGGTCGGCCGCCGCCAGTCGGTGACCGGTGCGCGCCGGCCGCCGAATCCGCCGGCGCCGATGACGAACATGGCCCGCTCGACGGTGGCCAGCGGGTTGCCGTCGCGGTCGTGGATCTCCGACCGGTGGTGCAGCAGGAGGCCGCTGCCCTGGTCGTACACGTCGGTGACGGTGGCGGTGGTGCGGACCCGGCCTACCGGCGGGATCGGCCGGTGCAGGGTCAGGGTCTCCCCGGCGTGCCGGACGGCGGCCGGTTCGCCGAGGTACGGCGGGTCGGCGGCGAGCAGGGTGGCGAAGGTCGGCAGCACGGCGTGCCGGTGGCCGGTGGAGTTCTCGGTGGTGAACCGGAGCTCGTCGGCCGGGTCGGCCTGCCCGGCGCCGACGCCGAGGGCGTAGAGGATCGTGTCGGCGGCGGTCCAGCCGCGCTCGGTCACCGTCCGTGCGTAACGGTCTCGTGAAAAGAAGCGACCGCTGGCCGGCTTCTGAACACGTTCGGTAACCGTCTCGTCTGACACGGAAGTGGGATCCGAATCAGGATCTCCCGCGCCAAGCGGCTTGTTCAGGTACTTCATGGTTGTTACCTCCTCGACGTACCGCCGGCGGGATGGGGAGGTTCGCTGAAGTCTGCCTACTCTCTGTGTCTGGAGGTCGAGCCGTTGTGGTCTTGACCTGTTACCTGCATCGCAGTAGCGTCCCATATTAAGCAACCAAGACCACAATATGAGCCGCGCAAGTCTGGGGTAGCCATGAGAATGCGAGCTTTGCGGGCCGCGGCCGCAGCCCTGCTGATGACCGTCGCCGTCGCGGCGTGTTCCGAGAACCAGTCGCCCGGGGAGTCCGGCGGCGACGGCGGCACCACCACCGCCGCCGTCAACTTCGGCGTCGGCGTCGACCCGGCGTACTCGCCGATCTACCTGGCCGACCAGGAGAACCTCTTCGACCAGGCCGGCCTCGACGTGACCGTGACCCAGTACCAGGAGGGCACCGGCGGGCTCGACGCGATCCTGGCCAAGCAGGGCCAGATCACCGCCAGCACCGAGTCCAGCCTGCTCAACCGGGCCACCCGGGGCGACATCAAGGGCCTCGCGGTCTTCTCCCAGTCGCCGAGCTTCATCAAGCTCGTCGCCCGCTCGGGCATCACCGACGTCGCCGGCATCAAGAAGTACGGCGTCGTGCCGGGCACCGTGAACGAGTACGCCACCAACAAGGTGCTCGACAGCCGGGGCATCAGCCGGGACTCCGTCGAGTTCGTCAACGCCTCGCCCGCCGAGATGCCGGCGCTGCTGCAGCGCGGCGACGTCGACGGCTACATCATGTGGGAGCCGTGGCCGTCGCGTGGCGTCGCCAACGGCGGCCAGGTGCTGCTGACCAGCGGCGAGATCGGCTACGTCTACAACCTGGTGATCGGCGTCGACGGCGCCTGGTACGAGGCCAACAAGGAGACGGCCAAGAAGGTCGTCGACACCATCGGCCAGGCCTGCGAGCAGCTCACCGCCGACCCGGCCAAGGCCGGCACGGTGACCGAGACCGCGATCAAGGTGCCGGCGGCCGAGGCACAGACCCTCCTGGAGGGCGTGCAGTGCCAGGTCCGCGACTTCACCGACGACGACATCCAGCGCTACACCGAGATCGCCCAGTTCCAGCAGGACAGCGGCATCGTCAACCAGAAGGCCGACCCGGCGACCGTCATGATCAGGGGAGTGGCGTGACCGGCTCCGGCTCCCCGGTGTCCGTACGCGACGTCGACATCAGGTTCGGCGACTTCGTGGCGGTCCACCAGGCGAACCTGGACATCGCCGCCGGGGAGTTCGTCTGCCTGCTGGGCCCGAGTGGCTGCGGCAAGTCGACGCTGCTCAACGCGATCGCCGGCTTCGTCAAGCCGGTCGCCGGGGAGGTGACCTGCGCGGAGGCGCGGGTCACCGGGCCCGACGTGTCGCGCGGCGTGGTGTTCCAGAGTGCCGAGGCCCTGTTCCCCTGGCTGACCGTACGGCAGAACGTCGAGTTCGGGCCGCGGATGCGCGGCGTCGGCAAGGCCCAGCGGGCCACCGCCACCGACCGCTACCTGGCCATGGTCGGGCTCAGCCACAGCGCCGACCGGTTCCCCGGACAGCTCTCCGGCGGCATGCGCCAGCGGGCACAGCTCGCCCGGGTGCTGGCCAACGAGCCGTCGGTGGTGCTGATGGACGAGCCGTTCGGCGCGCTCGACGCGCAGACCCGGCTGGTGATGCAGGTCGAACTCGACCGGATCTGGCGCGAGACCGGGGCCACGATCGTGTTCGTCACGCACGACATCGGCGAGGCGATCCTGCTCGGCGACCGCATCGTCACGATGACCGCCGGCCCGTCGGCGGCGATCAAGAACGTCTACCCGTGCGACCTGCCCCGGCCCCGCGACCTGACCGACCCGGCGAGCGCCGCGCTCTTCCGCCAGCTGCGTGAGGACATCGGCGCCGAGGTGGCCCGGACGCTGCGCGCCCAGGGCCTCGACGACGGGCACGACGGCCGGGAGGCCGACGGGCACGCCGGGGCGAACGGCGGCCGGCCCGTCGGCGGGCACAGGAAGGCACTGCGATGACCCTGGACGTACGCACCGCCCCGGAGAAGGTCCGCCCGGCCGCCCCCGGTCCGGCCCGTCGGAGCAAGAGCCGCCCCCGGCTGACCCGGGTCGGGCTGTCGGTCCTGTCGGTGCTGCTCGGCATCGCCATCTGGGACCTGGTCAGCCGCAACTACACCGCCTTCTTCCTGCCCTCGCCGCTGCTCACCTGGCAGGGCGCGGTCGACCTGGTCCAAGACGGCACGCTGTGGAGTTCGGTCAGCGCCTCGTCGACCCGCATCCTGACCGGCTGGGCGCTCGGCGTCGTGATCGGCGTACCGGTCGGGCTGCTGATGGGCTGCGTGCCGTGGCTGCGGCTGATGCTCGACCCGTACATCCAGTTCTTCCGGTTCGTGCCGCCGATCGCCTTCGTCACGCTGGCGATCATCTGGCTCGGCCCGGGCGAGGCGTCGAAGGTCGCACTGATCTTCTACACGACCGTCTTCATCGTCGCGCTCAACACCCTGGCCGGGGTCCTGTCCGTCGACGACCTGCGGCTGCGGGCGGCCCGCGCGCTCGGCGCGAACCCGGCCCGCACCCTGATCTCGGTGGTGTTGCCGTCGACCGTGCCGCACGTTGTCACCGGCGCCCGGCTGGCCATGGGCAACTCGTTCCTGACGATCGTCTCGGCCGAGATCGTGGCGGCGCAGAGCGGCCTCGGGTCGCTGATCTGGACCGCCCGCAACTACGCCAAGACCGAGTGGGTCTTCGTCGGCATCATCGCCCTCGGCCTGCTCGGCTACCTCTTCGACTGGATCCTGCGGGTCGTCACCAGCAAGACCCTGCGCCGCTACGGCGTCAACTTCTAGCCGGCCGGCGACGGCGTCACCTTCCAGCCGGCCCGTCGCCGGACCGCGCCCACCACTATCGAAAGGCTCGCCATGCTGTGCATCGGCGTCGACATCGGTGGCACCTTCACCGACGTCATCGTGTACGAGCCGGCCACCGCCCGGCTCGCCGAGGCCAAGACCCTGTCCACGCCGGACGACCCGGCCGCGGCCATCTTCGAGGGGCTGGCCAAGCTCGGCGTACGCCTCGACGAGGTCGACCGCTTCGTCCACGGCACCACCCGGGTCACCAACGCGCTGCTGGAGGGTTCCGGCGAGCCGGTCAGCGTGGTCGCCACCGAGGGCTTCCGCGACGTGCTGGAGATGGGTCTGGGGCACCGGCCGCAGCTCTACAGCGTCAAGGAGTCGGCCCGCCCGCCGCTGGCCCCGCGCCGGCTGCGGCACGTGCTGCGGGAGCGGATCGGCGCCGACGGCAGCGTGGTGCGGCCGCTGGACACCGACGACCTGGACGCCGTACTGGACCGGGTGGCCGCCGCCGGCCCGAAAGCCGTCGCGGTGTGCCTGCTGCACTCCTACCGCAATCCGGCGCACGAGCGGGCGGCCGCGTCCCGGCTCGCCGAGCGCTACCCGGGCCTGGTCTGCACGATCTCCTCGGACGTGGTGCCGGAGCAGGGCGAGTACGAGCGGTTCGCGACCACCGTGCTCAACGCGAGCGTCCGCTCCACGGTCGCCGACTACCTGCGCGGACTCGGCACGGCGCTCGCCGAGGGCGGCTACGCCCACCCGCTGTCGATCATGACGAGCAGCGGCGGGGTCGTCTCCACCGACGAGGCCGGCCGGTTGCCGATCAACCTGGCGCTGTCCGGTCCGGCCGGCGGGGTCGCCGCCAGCGTGCACGTCGCCGGACTGGCCGGCTACCCGAACGTGATCACCTGCGACATCGGCGGCACCAGCACCGACGTCTGCCTGATCAAGAACGGCGCCCCGTTGATGACCAACGACGGGAAGATCGCCGGTTACCCGAACCGCACCTTCCAGGTCGAGATCAACACGATCGGCGCCGGCGGCGGCTCGATCGCCTGGCGTGACCTCGGCGGCGAACTGCGGATCGGGCCGCGCAGCGCCGGCTCGACCCCCGGCCCGGCCGCGTACGGCCGCGGCGGCACCGAGCCGACCACCACCGACGCGCACGTCGTCGTCGGCCACCTCGACCCGCAGGAAAGCCTCGGCGGCGAGGTACGCCTCGACGTCGACGCCGCCCGCGCCGCCGTCGGCCGGCTCGCCACCGAGTTCGGCCTGGACGACCTGGAACTCGCCCACGGCATCCTCAAGATCGCCACGATCAAGATGACCAGCGCGATCAAGGAGATCTCGGTCGCCTGCGGCCACGACCCCCGCGACTTCGTGCTGATGCCGTTCGGCGGCGCCGGCCCGATGCACGCCACCGCCCTCGCCGACGAACTCGGCATCCGGCGGGTGCTGGTGCCCCCGGTCCCCGGCAACTTCTCCGCGCTCGGCTTCGTCACCGCCCAGGCCCGGCACGACTACGTCCGCACCGTGCTGGTGCCGGCCGACGAGACCGGGCTGTCCGCCGTACGCGCCGTCGTCGCCGAACTGCGCGACGTGGCCCGCGCCCAGCTCAAGGCCGAGGACGGCGTCGAACCCGACCAGGTCACGTTCGGCCTGTCGGTCGGGATGCGGTTCCGGGGCCAGAGCTTCGACCTCGCCGTACCCGTCGCCGACCTGCCGGCGACCGCCGAGGACCTGGTGGCCGCGTTCCACGCCGCCTACGCCGAGCGGTACGCGTACGCCCGCTCCGGGCACCCGGCCGAGATCGTCAACTGTCGGCTGACCGCCTTCGGCCCCCGACCCGCCGTACGGTTCACCGCCCCGGCCGGCGGTGCGCCGGAGCCCGGCCGGACCCGGATCTACGGCGCGGCCGGCTGGGTCGACGCCACCGTCTGGCGGCGTACCGAACTGGCCCCCGGCCGCGCCGTGCCCGGCCCGGCCGTCGTACGGGAGAACGGCAGCACCACCGTCGTCGGCGCCGGCTGGACCGCCACCGTCGACGACCACGGGAACCTGCTGCTCGTCCGGGAGTGACCGTGACCCCACCCGCCCTCGACGCCACCGTCCTGGACCGTGCCGCCCGGCACCCGGACCGGCCGCTGTACGTGTTCGACGGAGACCGGCCGGTGTCGGCCGGTGAGTTCGCCGACCTGGCCGGCCGGGGCGCGGCGGCGCTCGCCGCCCTCGGCGTCGGCCGCGGCGACCGGATCGCGGTTTGGGCCGAGAACGGCCTCGGCTGGCTGGTCCTGCTCGCCGCCGCGGCGTGGCGGGGCGCCGCCCTGGTGACCCTGCACCCCGGCCTGACCACCCCGGAAATGACCGCGGCCCTGGCCCGTAGCCGCCCGCGCCGGCTCTTCGTCGCCGAGCGGGTCCGCGACCGCGACGGCCGGGCCACCGCCGCGCAGGCCGTCGCCGGGCTGCCGGCCGACGCCCGCCCGGACGGCTGGCACGCGTACGGCGACGACCTGGCCGGACTGCCCGGCTGGACCGACCCGGCCCCGGCCCCGGCCGGGCACCCGGACACCGCGCTGAACATCCAGTTCACCTCGGGCTCCACCGGCCCGGCGAAGATGGTCTCGCTCAGCGCCCGCAACCTGATCACCAACGCGGAGTGGACGGCCGCCGCCGCCCGGCTCGGCGCCGACGACCGGATCGCCTCGCCGCTGCCGCTGGCCCACGCCGCCGGCCTCGGCAGCGGTGCCGTACTGGCCCTGGTCACCGGGGCGCTGTGGGTGTCGGCCCGCCGGTTCCGGTCCGAACCGGTGCTGGAACAGATCGCCCGGCACCGGTGCACCGTGCTGCAGGCCGTACCGACGATGGCGACGATGCTCGCCGACAAGGTCGAGGCCGACCCGGACCGGTTCGACCTGTCGGCACTGCGGGTCGGCTTCCTCGGCGGCGCCCCGTGCGCCCCGGCGCTGATCACCCGCACCCGCCGGGTCCTCGGCCTGGACCGGATCGCGGTGATCTACGGCCAGACCGAGGCCGGCCCGACGATCAGCGTCGACCCCGGCGACGGAAGCTGCGGCCGGCCCGGCGGCACCGTCGGCCGGATCGTGCCGGCCCTGTCCGCCGTCGTGGTCGCCCCCGGCACCCGGACCGAACTGCCCGCCGGCGAGCCCGGCGAACTGCTCGTCCGCGGCGAGTCGGTGACCGCCGGCTACGTCGACGACCCGGAAGCCACCCGGGCGGCGATCACCGCCGACGGCTGGCTGCGCACCGGCGACCTCGGCGCGCTCGACGCCGACCGGATCTTCACCCTCACCGGCCGGGTCAAGGAACTGATCATCCGGGGTGGCGAGAACGTCAGCCCGGCCGAGGTGGAGGCGGCACTGCTCGACGACCCGGCCGTCGCCCAGGTCTGCGTGCTCGGCGTGCCGTCCCAGCGCTGGGGCGAGGAGGTCGGCGCCCTCGTCGTCGCCGCGACCGGCACCGAACCGGACCCCGACCGGCTCGCCGGGGTCGCCGCCGCCCGGCTGGCCCGGCACAAGGTGCCGACGCTGATCCGTACGGTGCCCGGCCTGCCGCTGCTGCCGTCCGGCAAGGTCGACCGCCGTGCCGCGCTCGGCCTGCTCACCGCTGAGGAGGACCGCTGATGCAGCTCGGCTCCTGTTTCCTGGACTCGTTGACCGTCACCAGCTTCTTCGGCAACGCCGAGATGCGCGGCGTCTTCAACGACCGCCAGCTCATGCAGTCCTGGCTCGACGTCGAGGCGGCCCTGGCCCGCGCCCAGGCGAGCCTCGGCATCATCCCGACGGCCGCCGCCCAGGCCATCACCGACGCGGCCCGGCTCGACCGGCTCGACACCGCCGTGCTGGCCGCCGACGCCGCCGACACCGTGCACCCGCTGGTGCCGCTGGTCCGGGCACTGACCGCCGCCTGCCCCGGCGACGCCGGCCGCTACGTCCACCTCGGCGCGACCACCCAGGACGTCATGGACACCGGCTTCGTGCTGCGCGCCCGGGCCGGCCTGGACATCGTCACACGCCAGGTCGACGAACTCGTACGCATCCTGCGCCGGCTCGCGCTGCGGCACCGCACCACCCCGATGCCGGCCCGTACCCACGGCCAGCAGGCGCTGCCGACCACGTTCGGGCTGCGCTGCGCGGTGTGGCAGAGCGAGCTGCAAAGGCACCGGTCCCGGCTGGCCCAGATGCGCGAACGGCTGCTGGTGACCAGCATGGGCGGGGCCGCCGGCACGATGGCCGGCTACGGCCCGCAGGCGTTCGCGCTCGAACGCGCCGTCGCCGCCGAACTGGACCTCGGCGTCGCCGACACCCCGTGGCACGCCACCTCGGACCGGTTCGCCGAGTGCCTGATGGTGCTCGGGCTGGTCGCCGCCAGCGCCGAGAAGCTGGCCCGGGAGATCTACTTCCTCGGCCGTACCGAGGTCGGCGAGGCGTACGAGCCGCAGCGGGCCACCCAGGTCGGCAGCAGCACCATGCCGCACAAGCGCAACCCGATCCGGTGCGAGGCGGTCATCGCCGCCGCCGGCACGCTGCGCGCCCAGGTGCCGCTGGCGTTGCAGACCATGGTCGCCCAGGACGACCGCGACATGGGCGTCGGCATGACGCTGTGGAAGCTGCTGCCGGAGTGCTTCATCCTCATCGGCGGCGCCCTGGAACGGCTCGTCGAGGTCTTCGGCGACCTCGGCGTCAACCCGGACCGGATGCGGTCCAATTTGGACATCACCGGCGGGCTGGTGCTCTCCGAGGCGGTCATGCTCCGCCTCGCCGGCCCGCTCGGCCGCGAGCAGGCCCACCACCTGGTGATGCGGATCGTCCGCGACAGCCTGGAGCAGAACCGGCCGTTCGCCGACGTGCTGCGCGCCGACCCGCAGGTGGCCGCCGCCCTGCCCGGCACCGAACTCGCCGGGCTGCTCGACCCGCTGTCGTACGTCGGCCACGCCGCCGCGCTGGTCGACCGCGCCCTACTGAACTCGGAGTCGCCGTGACCGCTGAACAGTCCGTGCTGCTGCACCGCTCCGGCCGGCTGGCCCGGGTGACGCTGAACCGGCCGGCCAGACGCAACAGCTTCGACCTGGCGATGCTCGCCCGCTTCGAGGACGTGCTCCACGAACTCGGCCGGGACCGCGACATCGAGGTCGTGGTGCTCACCGGCGCGGGTACGGCGTTCTGCGCCGGCACCGACCTGCGCGAGCTGGCCGGCCTCGACGCCGAGACCACCATGTACGTCCAGCGGCGCACCGCCGAACTCGTCGAACGCTGGTACCGGCTGGAGCAGACCACGGTCGCCGCCTTCAACGGGCCGGCGATCGGCTCCGGGGCCGTACTCGGGCTCGCCAGCGACCTGCGGGTGGCCGCCGACAGCACGTTCTTCACCTTCCCCGAGGTGACCTTCGGCATCCCGCTGACCTGGAGCGGCATGGCGATCCTCGCCGACCTGGTCGGCGCCGACCTGGCCAAGCGCTGGCTGCTGCTCGGCGAGCGGGTCGAACCGGCCGACATGCTCGCCCTGCGCCTGGTCACCCGGGTGGTCGACGCCGACGGGCTACCCGACGCCGTCACCGGCATCACCGACCGGCTGCTCGCCACCTCGGCCGTCGGCCGCTCGATGACCAAGCGGGCCGCCCGGCTCGCCGGCCCCCGGTTCGACGCGGTCGCCAACGACTCCTACCTCGGCGCGCTGAGCGTCGCGCTGCGCCCGCCCGGCGACTACCTCGACCGCGGTGCCCGGTGAAGGTCTTCGAGGCGATCGCCGACGCCGTCGTCGCGTACGGCGTCGACACCGTCTTCGGCCTGCTCGGCGACGCCAACATGTTCCTGGTCGCCGACCTGGTGAACCGGCACGGCGTACGGTTCGTGGCGGCCCGCAACGAGAACGCCGCGGTGATGATGGCCGACGGGTACGCCCGCACCACCGGCCGGTGCGCGGTCGCCACCGTCACCCAGGGACCGGGACTCGCCGTCGCCGGGGCCGCGTTGACCATCGCCCGGCAGGCCCGCACCCCGCTGGTGCTGATCGCCGGCGACACCCCGCCCGGCGACCCGCTGCACGTGCAGAGCTTCGACCAGCAGCCGTACGCGCTGGCCACGGCGGGCCGGTTCGTGCCGGTCACCGGCGCCGGAACCGCCGTACGCGACGTGGGGCTGGCGTTCCGGGCGGCCCGCGAACTGCCCGGCCCGGTCGTCCTGAACGTGCCGATCGACCTGCAGGAAGAGTCCGTGCCGGCCGATACGGTGGCGGCACCGCCGGTGCTGTCCCGCCCGCCGTGCCCGTTGGTGCCGGATTCCGCCGACGTCGAAGCGCTCGCGCAGCGGCTGCGTACGGCCCACCGCCCGGTGCTGCTCGCCGGCCGGGGCGCCGAACCGGCCGCCGCCGCGATCACCGAACTCGCCGACCGCAGCGGCGCGCTGCTCGCCACCACGCTGATGGCCGCCGGCCTGTTCACCGGCCACCCGTACGACCTCGGGGTGGCCGGCGGCCTGTCCCGGCCGCCGACCCGCCGGGTACTGGCCGGGGCGGACCTGGTGGTCACGTTCGGGGCCGGCCTCAACCGGTGGACCGCCGACCACGGTGCCCTCTTCGCGGACGCGACGGTGGTCAGCGTGGACGTCGACCCGGCCGCGATCGGCGCCCGGTGGCCGGTGGCCGCCGGGGTGGTCGGCGACGCGGGGGAGACCGCGCGGGCGGTGTCGGCGCTGCTGACGCCGACGGATCGGCCGCACTGGCGCAGCCCGGAACTGGCCGCCGAACTGGCCACGGCCGACCCGTTCGCGGACCTCTACATCCGGTCCACGGTGGACCGGATCGACCCGCGGGCGTTCATCCGGATCTGCGCCGAACGGCTGCCACGGGAGCGGACCACCGTCGTCGGCGTCGGTCACTTCGGCGGCTGGCCCAACCTGCTGCTCGACTCGGCCGCCACCGACCGGTCGTTCGTGGCGCCGTGGGAGTTCGGCAGCATCGGCGTCGGGCTGCCGTTCGCGGTCGGCGCCGCCGTGGGCCGCCCCGACCGGCCGGTGGTCGCCTTCGAGGGCGACGGCAGCCTGCTCACCGGACTCGGCGAACTCGACACCCTGGCCCGGCTCGGCGCCCCGGTGCTGCTGGTGGTCCTCGACGACGCCGCGTACGGCGCGGAGGTGCGCAAGCTCGCCCCGCGCGGGGTGGACCCGGACCTGGCCCGGTTCCCCGACCGGGATTTCGCCGCCGTGGCCCGTGCGCTCGGGTTGCCGGCGTGGACGGTCACCGACGAGGCGGGCGCGCGGGCGGCGTTCGACGCGGTGCTGCCGCTGACCGGACCGGCGGTGCTGCACGTGAAGGTGCGCCCCGACGTGGTGCAGGAGAAGTTTTGACCGGCTCAGTCGCCCCAGACCTCGCCGAAGCCGTAGCCGAGCTGGCGGGACAGTTCGTCGGCGGTCCGGCACGCGGCGGCGGCGAGTTCCGCCATCCGGTCGCCGTCGACCCGGAAGATCGGGCCGGAGACGCTGATCGCGGCGGTGACCCGGCCGTGGCGGTCGCGGACCGGCGCCGCCACGACCCGCAGTCCCTCCTCGCTCTCCTGGTCGTTGAGCGCCCAGCCCTGCTGCCGGACGGTCGCCATCCGGGACACGAAGGTGTCGAGGTCGGTGATGGTGTTGCCGGTCAGCGCCGTGAACGGCGCGGTGGCCAGCGTGGCCCGCAGCGCGGCGTCGTCCTGGTCGATCAGCAGGGCCTTGCCGGCCGCGCTGCACCACAGCGGGATGCGCCGGCCGAGCCGGGAGACGAGCTGCAGGTTGCGGGTGCCCTGGACGACGTGGATCGAGATCGCGTCGAGGCCCTCCAGGACCGACAGGTTGACGCTCTCGCCCTCCTCCCCGGCCAGTTGGTGCACCAGCGGGCGGGCGAGGGTGTGCAGGTCGAGGCCGGCGAGGTAGCGCGCGCCGAGTTCGAAGACGGTGACCCCGAGGCGGTAGTTCCCGTTCTCCTCGTTGCGCTGGAGGAAGCCGGCGTCGGCCAGCGCGCGGAACAGCCGGCTGGCGGTCGACTTGTGTAGGCCGAGTTCGCGGCTGACGTCGCTGACCTTGCGTTCGGTGTCGTTGCCGCGGAAGGCGAGCAGCACGCTGAGCGCGCGGTCCAGCGCCTGCGTGCCGGATTCGCGGGGGGCCGGCCCGTCGTCCGGGGTGGCGTCAGTGGCGTACGGCATCTTGCTTCCTCAACTCTCGGTTGCTAGGTTTCATAATATAACCCTAGGACCACAATATGGTCCACCTGAAGAGGTGGTCAGCCCGAGTGGTCCACCTGAAGAACCGTCCCACTCAGATGGGGCCACCCGGATGGTCCGTTCTCCCGCCGCCGGGATCGAGCCGGAAACCAGTGAGGCATCCGCATGACTGTGAACCCGATCGACCTGGAAGTCGTCACCGAAGGTCTCATCTCGATCGTCCGGGAGATGCGACAGACGATCTTCCGTACGGCGCACTCGCCGGTGATCGCCGACGCCCAGGACTTCTCCTGCGCGCTGTTCGACCCGCAGGGACAGATGGTCGCCCAGGGCCGGGACATGCCCGGCCACGTCATCGCCATGCCGGCCTCGGTCGCCGAGATCTTCGCCGACTTCGCCGACGAGATGCGCCCCGGCGACCTCTACATCGTCAACGACCCCTACCGGGGCGGCAGCCACCTCAACGACGTCACCCTGATCAGCCCGGTCTTCGTCGACGGGAAGCTCTTCCTCTTCCCCTGCGTACGCATGCACTGGGCCGACATCGGCGGCATGACCCCGGGCAGCGTCTCCGGCCAGGCCACCGAGATCCTCCAGGAGGGCCTGCGGATCCCGCCGATCAAACTGATCGAGGAGGGCCGGCCCAACCGCGCCGCGTTCGACATCGTCTTCGCCAACGTCCGGATGGCCGAGGAACGCCGCGGCGACCTCGAATCCAGCATCGCCGCCTGCCACACCGCCGAACGCCGGCTGCGCGAACTCGTCGCCCGGCACGGCACCGGCCTCGTCCTCGAATCCGTCGCCGCCAACATGGACCGCACCGAGCAGCGGCTGCGCGACATGATCCGGGCCCTGCCCGACGGCACCTACCGCTACGAGGACTACCTCGACCTCTACACCGACGGCCGCTACGACGCCGCCATCGTCCGCTGCCGGCTCACCGTCGACGGCGACGAGATCGAAGCCGACTTCCGCGGCTCGTCGACCCAGGTCGCCGCCGTCGTCAACTCGTCGCGGGCGATGACCGTCGCCGGCGTCTTCATCGCCGTCAAGTCGGCCCTCGACCCCGGCGGCCTGGTCAACCACGGCGCCTTCCGGCCGCTGCGGGTGCACACCGAACCCGGCACCGTCGTACACGTCAGCTATCCCGCCCCGGCCAACGCGCACAGCGAGGTCCGCAAGCGGGTCATCTCCGCCGTCATGGCCGCCCTCAGCCAGGTGGCGCCCGACCTCATCGCCGCCGACCAGTTCGGCACCACCTTCCAGAACCTCATCGGCGGCGTCGACGAGCACACCGGACGGCCATACCTCTACTACGACTACCCGGCCGGCGGCAACGGCGGATTCCTCGAATCCGACGGCCCCAGCGCGATGAACCCCGTCGACCTCGGCGACATCTCCACCATCCAGTCCGTCGAACGGCTGGAGACCGAGATCCCCATCCTCGTCGAGGCGTGCGAGCTGCGCACCGGGTCCTGCGGCGACGGCCTACGCCGCGGCGGGCTCGGCAGCCGCCGGGAAACCCGGCTGCTCGCCAGCGGCGGCGCGTACTCGGTGCAGACCGACCGGACCACCGTCCCGCCGTACGGGCTGAAGCACGGCGGCCCCGGCGCACCCACCGTCACCCACATCCGGCGGCCGGACGGCGACCGCGTCGACTTCGCCACCCCCGGCAAGGTCGCCGGCTTCCCGATGCGTGCCGGAGACGTACTGGTGATGGAGTCCGCCGGCGGCGGCGGCTGGGGCGACCCGCTGGACCGCGCCCCCGAAGACGTCGCCGAGGACGTCGCCCAGGAATACCTGACCGCCGGCGAAGCCCGGGACCGCTACGGCGTCGAACTCGACCCGGCCGGACAGGTCGACCGGGCCGCCACCGCCGCCACCCGGCAGCGGCTGCGCGACGAACGGCGCTGGCTACGCGCCACCGTCACCACCAGCCCGGCCTACACCGGCCAGCGCGGCCAGCGGCGACTGGCGTACGTCGCCCCCGGCAGCGGCCTCGCCGAGGACACCCTCGTCGAGGTCCACGGTGGACACCCGGCCCCGCTGCGGGCCTGGATCCGGCACGACGCGGCCCTGGCCGCGGACGAACTCGCCCTCGACGACGACGGGCTGCAGATTCTCGGCACCGCCCCGCACGACCGCTCCTACGTGCGGGTGCTCGCCGGGGGAGGAGGGGCATGAGCAAGGTCTTCCGGGTCCCGCTGGCCCCGGCCCGCGGCGGCGCCACCACCGCGCCACGCAGCCCGCAACCGGCCGCGACCCCGACGTCGACCCGGCCCGGCATCGTCGCCGGCTGCCTCAGCCCACACCCGCCACACCTGATCTACGGCGAGAACCCGCCGCAGAACGAGCCCCGCTCCACCGGCGGCTGGGAGACGCTGCGCTGGGCGTACGAGCGGCTGCGCGCCCGCATCCGCGACGTGCACAAGCCGGACGTGCTCATCGTCCACGCCCCGCACTGGATCACGATGGTCGGCCACCACGTCAACTGCGCACCGAACCCGCGCGGCCTCTCCGTTGAACCGATCTTCCCGCACCTGTTCCGCTACCGGTACGACTTCCGCACCGACGTCGAACTCGGCGAGGCGATCGCCGACGAGGCCAGCGGACTCGGCCTGGTCACCCGCAAGATGCGCGACCCCCGGGTACGCGTCGACTACGCCACCATCGGCGCCCTGCACCTGGCCAACCCGGCCTGGGACATCCCGGTGGTGTCGCTGTCGGCCAACAACAACCCGTACTTCTACTCCGACGCCTCCCTGGAGGAGATGGAGGTCCTCGGCGAGGCCACCCGCCGCGCCGTCGAGGCCACCGGCCGCCGCGCCGTACTGCTCGCCTCCAACTCGCTGTCACACCTGCACTGGCACGAGGAACCCGAACTGCCCGAGGACATGGAACGGGAACACCCGTACAACAACCACCAGTACCGGTGGGACATGAAACTGCTCGAAGCGATCCGGCGCGGACCGACCGCGCCGCTACGCGAACTCATCCCCGAACACATCGAGGCGACCGCCTCCGAAACCAAGGCCGGCAGCCTCACCTGGATGCTCGCCGCGATGGGCTGGCCCAAGGTCGCCGGCGACGTGCTCGGCTACGGCACGATCATCGGCACCGGCAACGCCGTGGTGGAGTGGCTGCCCGAGGGGAGCCACCATGGCTGACCGGACCGGAATCGTCGCCGGGGCACTGCTGCCCGGCATGCCGCACCTGCTCGCCGGAGAACCGGCACCGAGCTGGTCGGCACTGGCCGACGCGGCCCGCGACGTCGGCACCCGGCTGCGCCGCCTCGAACCCGACGTCGTACTGCTGCTGTCGACCCAGTGGTTCACCGTCCTCGGCCACCAGTTCCAGTGCGACCCCAACCCGCGCGGCGAACACGTCGACGAGAACTGGTACGCCTACGACTACGGCCTGCTCGACTACGACCTGCGCTTCGACGTCGACTTCACCGAACGCTGGGCCGACCGGGTCCAGGCCGCCGGGATGCAGGCCCGCCGGACCCGCTACGACGGCTTCCCGATCGACACCGGCACCATCGTCACCTCCGCCCTGCTCGACCCGGACCGCAAACTGCGCTGGGCACAGGTCTCCTGCAACCTCTACGCCGACGCCGACACCCTCGCCGACGTCGGCCGGGCCGGCGCCGCCGCCGCCCGCGACGCCGGCCTGCGCGCCGCCGTCGTCGTCGTCACCGGGATGTCGTCCGGCCTGATCCAGCAGTGGATCGAGCCCGGCCAGGACCGCATCGGCGAACCCGGCCACGACCAGTGGAACACCCGCGTCCTCGACCTGCTCACCGCCGGCAAGGTCGACGAGGTACTCGCCGTACGCGAGGACTTCGCCCGGCAGGCACAGGCCGACAGCCAGTTCCGCGCCCTGGCCTTCGCCGCCGGCGCCGGGGCGACCGCCGGCCCGGCCCACCTGCACGCGTACGGCCCGATCTGGGGCACCGGCGCCGCCGTCCTGTCCTGGAACCTGCCCGACCACCAGTAAGGAGAAACCATGCGCAACATGGCCGTGGGCTTCCTCGAAGCCGAAGGCTTCACCCCCATCTTCGACGCCGTCGACGCGATGGTGAAGGCCACCGAGGTCGAGGTGACCAAGGTCGTCCGGCTCGGCGGCGGCATCGTCGCCGTCGCCGTACGCGGCGACCTCGCCACCGTCGAGGAGGCCGTCGACATCGGCGAGGAGACCGCCCGGGCCAAGAGCCGCTCGGTGCGTTCGATCGTCTTCGCCAGCCCCTGCGACGCCGTCAGCGCCCTGGCGGCCGACCCCCAACTCGTCGGCAACTGACCCGGTAAGGAGAACCAGACATGTCGTCCGACATCGCGATCGGAATCGTCGAGACCCGCGGCGTGGTGGCCCTCTCGGCGGGCATCGAAGCCATGATCAAAACCGCCGACGTACGGTGCGTCGGCGTCGAACGGGTCACCAGCGGCTACCTCGCCGTCGCCGTACGCGGCACCCTCGCCGCCGTACGCCAGGCCGTCGCCGCCGGTGAGGCCGCCATCCGTGCCCACGGCGAACTGCGCAGCTCCCAGGTCTACCCGAAGCCGCACCCGACCACCGCGGCACTGCTCGACAACCCGGAGACCGCCCGGATCCGCGAGGTCATGGCCGGCCTGCGCGGAGAAGGCTGATGCTGCTCGGCGAGGTCGTCGGCAAGGTCTGGGCGGACCGCATCCTGTCCCCGCTCCAGGGCCGGCGACTCGTCCTGGTCCGGGTCCGGCCGGACGGTCCGGACCTGGTGGCCGTCGACCCGCTGAACGTCGGCATCGGCACCACCGTGCTCGTCGTCACCGACGAGGCCGCCGCCGCGGTGACCGGTGAGGCCACCGTCGACGCGGCCGTCGTCGCCCTGGTCGCCGACGCCGGCACCGCACCCACCACCGACTGACCGAGAGGTACGCACATGACCGGGCTCTGGTCCCCGACCCTGCTCACCGGCCGGCCGGACGGCGAGCCGACCGTGCTGCCGAACTATGTCGGCGGCGAGTTCGATACCTCCGGCACCCACTTCGCCAAGGTCTCCCCGGTCACCGGGGAAACCATCCGGTACGTGGCCGAGGCTGATCAGTCCACGGTGGATGCTGCGGTGGGTGCGGCGCGGTCGGCGTTGCGGGGGGCGTGGGGTCGGATGGGTGAGCGGGAGCGGGCGGCGGTGTTGTACCGGGTCGCCGACGAGTTGGAGCGTCGGTTCGATGATCTGGTGGCGGCTGAGGTCGGGGATACGGGTAAGTCGATTTCGCAGGCGCGGAGTCTCGACATTCCTCGTGGTGCGGCGAACTTTCGGGCGTTCGCGGAGATCGTGTCCACCACGCCGACGGAGTCGTTCACGACCGTGACCCCGTCCGGCGGTCGGGCTTTGAACTACGCGGTGCGTAAGCCGGTCGGGGTTGTCGCGGTGATCGTGCCGTGGAATCTGCCGCTGCTGTTGTTGACGTGGAAGGTGGCGCCGGCTCTGGCGTGTGGGAATGCGGTGATTGTGAAGCCGTCGGAGGAGACGCCGTCGTCGGCGACGTTGTTGGCCGAGGTGATGGCCGCCGCCGGGGTTCCTGACGGTGTGTTCAATGTGGTGCATGGGTTCGGTCCGGGGTCGGCGGGGGAGTTCCTGACCCGGCATCCGGGGGTGGACGCGATCACCTTCACCGGTGAGTCGGCTACCGGCGGGGCGATCATGCGGGCGGCTGCTGATGGTGTGAAGGCGGTGTCGTTCGAGCTGGGCGGCAAGAACGCCGGCCTGGTCTTCGCTGACGCCGATCTGGATGCGGCTGTGGAGGGGTCGGTGCGGTCGTCGTTCACCAACGGTGGCCAGGTGTGTCTGTGCACGGAGCGGTTGTTCGTGCAGCGACCGGTGTTCGAGGAGTTCGTGTCCCGGTTGGCGAAGCGGGCGGACGAGTTGAGCTTCGGCTGGCCGGCGGACGAGGCGACGGTGAACATGCCGTTGATCTCGCACAAGCATCGGGAGAAGGTCCTCGGTTACTACGACCTGGCCCGTACTGAGGGCGCGACGGTGCTGGCTGGTGGTGGGGTTCCCGAGTTCGGTGATGGCCGTGATGGTGGCTCGTATGTGCGGCCGACGGTGTTGACCGGGCTTGGCCCGGATGCGCGGGTGAACCGTGAGGAGGTCTTCGGACCCGTCTGCCACGTCGCGCCGTTCGACGACGAGGACGAGGCGTTCGCTCTGGCCAACGACAGCGAGTACGGGCTCGCCGGGACGGTGTGGACCCGTGACGTCGGGCGGGCGCATCGGGCGGGCGCGCGTTTGGAGGCGGGGATCGTGTGGGTGAACACGTGGTTCCTGCGGGATCTGCGGACGCCGTTCGGTGGGGTGAAGGCGTCTGGTGTCGGGCGTGAGGGCGGCACCCATTCCCTGGACTTCTACTCGGAGCTGACGAATGTCTGTGTGGATCTGTCATGACTGATGTTGCGCGGGTGGCCGGACTGCTCCGGTCGGCGTATGAGAGTGGGACGCCGGTTCCGCCGTTGCGTGGCGACCTGTTGCCGGTCGGCGATGTCGACGCGGCATACGCCGTGCAGCAGGCGCAGGTCACGGAGTGGGTGGCGGCTGGTCGGCGTCGGGTGGGGGCGAAGATCGGTTTGACGTCGCCGGTGGTGCAGCAGGCGTTCGGGGTGTTCCAGCCGGATTTCGGGGTGTTGTTCGCTGATATGGCGGTCCCGGACGGCGCCGAGGTCGATCTGGGTGGGTTGATTCAGCCTCGGGTGGAGGCGGAGGTCGCGTTCGTCCTCGGCGCTGATCTGCCGTTCGAGCGGGTGACGGTCGCCGACGTGGTTCGGGCGACCGATCACATTCTTCCCGCGGTCGAGATCGTCGATTCGCGGATCGCGGGTTGGGACATCTCGATCGTGGACACGGTCGCGGACAACGCGTCGTCGGGTCTGTTCGTGCTCGGTAACCAACCCCGCCGTCTGTCGGACGTCGACCTTCGGGTGGCGGGCATGGTTCTCGAACACGCTGGCGAGCCGGTCTCGGTCGGCGCGGGCGCCGCCTGCCTCGGTAACCCGGTGCACGCGGTTGCCTGGTTGGCGCAGACGCTCGCCGTCGCGGGTAGCCCGCTGAGTGCTGGGGATGTGGTGTTGTCCGGGGCGCTGGGGCCGATGGTGTCGGTCACGCCTGGGGCGGCGTATGAGGCGCGGATCTCTGGCCTGGGCTCGGTCCGGGTCTGCTTCGGGATGAGGGAGGAAGCGTGACCACGGGTGTGGCGGTGATCGGGTCGGGGAACATCGGTACCGATCTGATGATCAAGGTGTTGCGGTTGTCGGAGTCGTTGCGGATGGTGGCGATGGTCGGTATCGACCCCGACTCCGACGGCCTGGCCCGTGCGCGGCGTCTGGGTGTCGCGACGACGGCTGAGGGTATCGACGGGCTGCTCGGGATGCCGGAGTTCGCGGACGTGCAGGTGGTGTTTGACGCGACGTCGGC